>MKRS01000094.1 GCA_001897035.1 Bacteroidales bacterium 45-6 | reverse complement strand
TTTGATTTTCTTGATTTTGTGCGGGAATCGTTCAACGCTGATTTCTTTATTGATGTGCCTTCTAAGAAAGTGCGGCTAATTTTTTTTGATGATGTGCTGTCTTCAGATCCCGACCTCGATTTGTCGAAGTATTTAATCGCCCATGAAGAGATAGAGTATGCAGATGCCAGACAGGTGAAATTGTCTGTCGGTACCGATTTGGAAAACGGCTCTATACCGTGTGACACATTGTCTGAACTAAAAAGCAAATACGGAAATTTATACTCTATAGGAAGCGTGCATGGAAATTCAAACGGTGTCCATCATTTCGACTTTTACAACCAGATATGGAAAGAAACCCTGCTGAATCCAACCACACATAAGTATCAAAGGACTTATCTTGGGTCAATGAATTTCATGTATTATGCGGGCGATGATATTGATGCTGAAGAGCATAGTTCTCCGGCCAACCTGCCTACTACAGTTCAGTACGATTTTAATGTTGGTTGTGCTCAGGTAGGCTCTTTCCGTCGGATGAACACCTCGTTGGTGATGAATGGGTCTGCCAATAGCGAGGAGAAGGTGGAATGCCCGTTCATATTGGCTATTGAGACATGGGATGGTAAGCGAATGGCGGTGGTGACTGAAACCGATGAAAACGGAAATACATTATATTATCCGACGAATCCCTATCCTGATCTTATTTCCCTGCATACTTGGGGCGCGAATGGGACGTTTGCCAAGTTCTGGCAAAACTACGACAAGCTCCTTCGCAACTCCTGGCACACCGTCACCGCCCAATGCCGCATTCCGGCCAAGGTGTTGCAGTCTTGGGACTTCACCCGCCTGAAGCTGCTCGACGGCCAGCCGATGGTAGCCAACAAATTAACGTATGAGCTGACGGACGATCCAGTTATCGATGTGGAAATTGATCTGAAGACGGCCAAGATATACGAATGATGATTGTTTTCTTTTCATAATGTAGTTTTTAAGTTTGAATAGTTGTAGTAAGAGCGTGAGTCGGGAGATTCGCGCCTCTTTTTTTGTAAAATAGTTGAAAATAATTGCTTGAAAATTTGCATACTATGAAAATTCACAGTATATTTGTAGGGTAATAAAACAATAAGCGCTATGAAACTAAATGAAAAAGAACAAGAACTGATTGAAGCTATCAGAAACTTGAAAAAAACAAAACACAACTACTCTTTCGAGTTTGAATTATGGGTAAGGGAATTATTTGATAACCTGCTCAATGAGGAAGAAAAAGAAGACAATTAACAACAGGCCTCCCCGAAAAGGGGAGGCTTAAAAAAAAGCGATAATATGGAAACGACAGTCAAAAAAAATCAAAACATCAAATTTGCATTGCATGACATTATTCTTGATGTCACTTGGTCCAAAATCTCTAAGCGCTATTTCGGAAAATCAAGCTCATGGATTTACAACAAGCTGAACGGAATAGATGGAAACGGCGGTGATGGAGGATTCACCGATGAAGAACGTGAACTGCTGCGCGGGGCGTTAGTGGATTTTGCCGATAGGCTGCGTGTGGCGGCTGACAAGATATAGGCTCGTTTATTGTTTTTATTACACCCGATCCCTGCACAGCGAGCCGTGTGGGGATTTTTTTGTTTAAAAAATGTTTCAATTGTGAAATATTTTTCACAAATTTGTGCTTTGTAAATTATTTCACATGAGAAAACTACATCCCCGAATTAGCAAGGAATCCTTTATCGCAGCGATCATTATTGTTGTGATCGCTGTTGTCTTGAAGTTACTTGGAGTTATTCATTTCTAATATTATATTATGGAACTATTACAGATTGTGTTACTTATTTTTGCTTTGTTGCAAATCGTCCTTTTCTTTAAAATTTGGGGAATGACCAATGATATTAAGAAGATAAAGGATATTCTTTTGTTTCAAAGTAGAAAAGTTCCTCAAAATGATCGACCGTTTGAAATTGGCGATATTGTCTATGTCAAACCCAAAGGGATTCAGGCTAAAATTAAAGGTGTCGTTTTGAATGGTGCTAAATTTGATTGTTGGGCGATGAATGGCCTATTTGTCGTTGGTTGCTTTTCAGCTGACGAACTGGAGCATTTCTAAAAGTAACTTATTTTATTTATCAAATGCAGACAACGCCCCACACGATCAACCGTGCGGGGCGTTACTCTTTTTTATTCCTTCTCCTTTACCTCCAGTTTAGTCCCGCAATTCGGGCAGGTGATAACATTTTCTTTTGGTTGTGCTTCTTCTATAAATTCAGTAGCGCTGCATCCGATAGCATCAGCCCATTTTAACAACATTTGGATGCCTGGATTTCCATTGTTTATGGTGTTTGTTATGCTGGATCTTGAAACACCCAATCTTCTTCCTAGTTCAGCGGCAGATATATTGTATTTATCTAAAACGTATTGAATCCTTATATTTTCCATAATGTGTAATTAAAAATGTACACAAAGATACTATTTCTATGATGTTGTATATCTATGTATATACTAAAATTGGTTAATGTATAAATATAATTATCTTTGCTGTTGTTTTTGTTTAATAATATATATACATTTGTATCATAATTATAAAACATCACGATTATGCGAAACTATAAATTATTAGATGCACTCGAAGCTTATTTGTTGGCAGAAGATGAATGGATTAAAAATCCTTCTGTTGACGCAAAATCTATTTATATAAGGGAAAAAAGGGAGAAATTAGAACGGGTAATCTGGCTTAGTTCCACTACCGAAGACATCAAGGAGATGATTCAAGATCTAAGGGATTATTGGGAAACTTTAAAGTCTGAGACCAAGCCTGAAATTAAAGCAAAGGATGTTCCAATTGGTGATATGATTTCTTGTATAGATCGCCAATATATTATATGTGAGTCCAATACCAATGGTTGTGAGGGATGTGATTTTATCGAAGAAGATGATTTATGTAGCGGACTTATATGTCTGCCAGGATACAGATCCGATAAAAAGAATGTCATTGCAAAGCTAGTAGAAAAACCAATTCATACTTCTTCATCCTGCTTGGACGAAGAAATTGACCGGATGTTAGACGAGCAAGGATTTTAATTCTAATTTAAAGCATTATGGCAAAGAAAACTGAAAATGAAAGGCGTGAACTCCTTTGGAAATTATTTGGAATTATGCTGAATGGAGGGACTGTAGAAGTGAAAGATGGAGATGGGAAAGAGAAGGTATCTACTATTACCGCTGTATATTGTGATGATACACTTACTCTTCCTGATGCGATTAATTCAGATCGCAGCATTTGGGATGTGATTATTTCTTCTAGCGATGCTCCAATAATGGTTGAATGTATTGAACTAACTAAATAGGTCATGGAAAATAATAGAAGCAAATTTGCATTGGTTCTTAATGCACTAAAGCCAATGACGCCGATAGTGCGAATTGGTTATCAAAATTATAAATACAAGCAAACCCCTTTTAATGCGGCAATGTCCTACAACCTGGCTAATGCAGTTGATGGGGATTACCCGGACTATCAACTTAATTGGGGCAGGTTGATGGTCTCAAGGGGAAGCCTGGCTTTGCCGCACGAAGCGGGGGTGAGGGACATTGGGGGACTGGTCGGATTATCATGGTCTTTGCAGCCTGGAGGAAATAGTGATGTGGCTTTCGTGGCCGTTCTTAACGAGGAAGCGGGTGAGGGTAAGCTTGTGGAAGAGGGTAATGCCCGTAGGATAGGAGGAATGAAAATCAGTATTCCATCTGAATGGTACGGGCAAACTCTGCATGTGTATCTTGCCTTTAGGCGCGGGAATGATGTATCGGATAGCGTATATGCTGGCCCAGTTATTGTCAACCATGAAAACTACAGATCAATTTGACGAAGCTTGCAGGCGCATGCGTGACTATTACAAGCGACGTTATGAGTCAATGCTTCGTAAGTATCCTAAAAGCGAATGGACGGCCTATTATAAAAAGAGGCTTAATGAAGTGAAATCGGAAATGAAATATTTGAATATAAAATAAACGATTATGGCAAATCCAAAGACTAAAACCAAAACAAAAGAGGTGACCTGGATCACGTTGAACAAGGCGTTGATTGATCTACAGGTAGATTTCTATCTTCGATCTCAGGAAGTGCAGGCAAGGGGGAAGAAGTTTCAGCTATCACATGCCGAGACAGAGGGGAGATCTATCTCAAAGTTCGAATGCGATGAGTTTGAACTCTATATAGCTATAAAAGAAAAGGAGGTATGCCATGGGTAAAAACCAGAATATCAAGATTGGCGATGCCATCATCACGCCTACCGGCTTGGCCGTGCTGGAGCAATGGACTGAGGATGATATAGCTGACGGATATTGCCGTGAGATTGCATCCGTTCAGGATGGGCTTAATACGTTGCTTGTGAGTCCTGCGTTTGACAATAACAATGAGGCATTCGAAATATTCAGGGATACGATCCGGCTTCTTTTAGACTTGAAGCGCGATATTCGAGCTTTTTCCATTCCGGAAGAAGAGAAAGGGGGTATATCATGAGTAAAAAAATGTCATTGATGGAGATTCCGGCGGAAAACCCTAAAGAAACTCGCTTTTGCATCGGTAAGGATCATATTGTTTGTACTACCGGTTTGACAATTGACGATTTGCATGACCTGTATGGGTTATTGCATCGGCATTGCTGTAACGATGAGTCGAGACATACGCTCGTTGATATTACTGAGATAGGCGTATATCCTGGATTGATTGATCCGACAAGGGTTTCCCTGAAGGTGGACGGCAACGACAGGCTGGTCGTAGAATCATTCAACCTACGCGAGTTGACAATTCTAGAGGAGCGAATACAGGACGTCCGCAGGAGGAAATACAAAGATATTCCACATCAAGAAAAGTTTTTCCGAATATGGGAAAGGAAAGGATGGGAGAAAGCAAAAGAATTTGCCAAAGCCAAGGAGTTGGTAAATCTTAAGGAAGGGGGCGAACAATGATTACCTACGACGAAGCTATTTGCCTGCTTGAGATGCTCCACAACCCAAATAGGAGCGAGGAAGAAAAGGAATTCGCATACCTGAGGCTTCGGGAAATCCTCGATGCGCTATTAAGATAAACTACATAAGCCCGAGAGGGTGTTGCATTTACTCAATTACTTTTATATTTATTTTATCAAGAGCGGTGGCCTGCGATGGGTCGCCGCTCTTTTTTTTTGTCCTTTAAGATCACCCCCTAAATAGTGACTTTTGAAACAAAAAACGACTATGAGACCTATCATCAAATTATTAGAATCTTACGATTACGGGTCAATCAAGGAATTGATCCTATCGATGTTTCCAAGTTGGAAATATAACCTCCAATTCCTTACGCTTCTCTTGTCTTCCATTTCCGGGGGAGTTAGTTACCTGTTTGGATTTGGTCCCGAACTTGGGTTAGCGATGCTCGTGGCCGTGGCCTTGGAGATTTATACGGGTATCAAAGCCTCAAAAAAGCAAGGCAAGCCTTTCGAGAGCTTCAAGTTTTCCCGCTGCGTCCTAAAGCTCGCTCTTTGGGCAATCATATTTTATATAATCCACGCTTTCGAAAAAGAATATATGGCTCGCACCAACTTATTTGACGTGCTGGCCTATGCTTTTTTTAAAATAGTCTTCCTGTCCACGATCACCATGTTCCTGGTTGAACATCTTACTTCGATTCTCGAAAACAAATCGGTGATCGACGGGCAACCGAAAACAGCCCTGATTGAAGTAATCCAAGGCTTTTGGAAAAAATTCATTTCACTACTAACCGATCGATTCAAATGAAAAAATTATTAATTATCCTGGATCCGGCACATGGAATAGAAGTGCCGGGCAAACGCTCGCCTGACGGCAAACACCGCGAATATAAGTGGAGTCGTGAGCGACTTCGTGAACTTGCCCCAAGGTTGGAGGCATTGGGTTATACCGTTGTATGGACAAACACAACGGAAAAAGAAATCGGCCTTTCCGCCAGGAAGAATGCCGGCACGCTTTTGGCCAAACAGCATCCGGATCTTATACCTTTTTTGCTGTCGCTGCACAACGATGCTTCAGGAGATGGAAGCCAGTGGATGAAGGCATCCGGCATATCGGTGTGGACATCCAAGGGTCGCACCACCAGCGACATTTTCGCAGACTGTTTTATCCAGGCATTCAAGGAAGTGATCCCCGAGGTGAAGCACCGGCAGTACTCGCCGGAATACCTGCAGCGAGACTACGAAGACAACTTCACCGTGCTGATGGGCGGGTATTCGGCCAACCTAATCGAGTGCATGTTCCAGGACAACCGGGATGACGTGGAGCTGCTGTCGGACCCAGCATTCAATGCAAAGGTGGTCGAAGCATTAATCAAAGGTTTTGAATTGTCTAACAACTACATAACTTCAAAAAAATGAAATATGGAATTTTACTTATCCTTATTGCTCTTTGCGCTGTCCAGTGCGGTTGTCGGAGCTCAAGTAGCAGTACGACTGCTGTATCTTCCGGAACGGAAAAGGTTTTTAAAGCTGCTGTCAGACATGCAGCAGATAGCGGCCGAACAGTTCTTGAAAATCGAGACTCTTCAACGGCAGTCGCTACGGAATCAACCTACGAGCGAACAACTGTCTATTCAGACTCGGGCAGAATACGAAGCGTATCAGAACGGTGGAGGAAAGCTGGATCTGCTAAGCTGGCTATTAGCACAGGACGATCATCTGCGGTTTCCGTAGGTACATCTTCTGTCAGGGAATCAAGCATGAAGGAATCGGACTCAAAATCCGAGACGAAGACGGATAATAAGACAGATTCACGGCCTGTGCAGGGCCGTGAATGGATATATATATCGCTTGTTATCGGCCTGCTAATTATAGTTCCATTTATTTTGATCAAAAAGAAGATATGGAAGTCACCGTTCTGAAAACTCCCGGTCCATATTGCTTTCTCGGAAACCCTGTGGTTTTCGAGTTGCAAACGGCTGTATATGGTGCAATCGACGTGAGCATCTCCTGCAACGGGGAGACGTTCACGCAATCTTATTATCCTTTCCTGAAAGACGGAGTATATCGCTGCAAGGTGGATATTTCGGGCTTTCTGTTCAAAACGAACCTTGCCGATTCGTTTCCACAAGGTCTTGGAATGGTGACTCCTTTCGCGGGGCATTCTGTGCCGTTCACCTTCACGATTAAGGATTCGGTGTTTATTTTCTTCATAAATGATACTCCTGTTTATAATGATTACATCTTTTCCGGAACCGCATTTCCGGGAGGCGTAAACGACCAGACGCTTGCCTTGTTGGCTAAAAACAGCCAGGATATTTTTTCCTTCCGACTCAATGTGGCTACACGGAATTTCCTTTTCACCACCCGGACACACAGGAACGTGGTCAGGCTGAAGGAATCGGAAATGTACCCGTTTCTTTTCTTGCATCCATTAGGTGTAATTTCCTTTCGATCCGGATCTGGAAATTCTGTAGAGGCTGTGACTCAGATTGAAGGAACTATATGCCTCCTAGACATATATAAAGTCAAGGACCAATTCTTAAGTGATTTTTCAGAAAATGCCCTGAAAATTGAAGTGCTGGTAGGTACTGCGCTTGCCTTCACCTTCCTGATCGGGGAAAATAAAACGACTGAAGAACGCTACAGGATCCGCTTCCGGAATAGCCTTGGGGCTTTCGAAGTCTTGGAGGTCATTGGCGTGGCCAGCCACGAACCCGAGTTTGGGGACGAAACCATCTGGAAGGAATTGACCGGTTCCAATTTCTACGAGAACCGCCGCGACCGGGTGCCGATGACGGAAACGATCAAGGTGGAGACGGGCTACAAGTCGAAGGATGACCTGCTCTTTGTCCGGGATTTGGTCTGTTCGGATGAAGCTTATTTCTATTATCCGGACGGAACATATTTCCGCTGTACCGTAAAAGCCGACAAGATGGCCTACCGTCAGAAGAAAATAGCCCCCACATCCGTGGCCCTGGTGGTGACGGAGGTGGGATCAGGGAAGTATGTTTCGCCAGAGCTGGATCGCGCGTCGCTGGATGAACTGGGCATCTATAATGAGACATTCGATAAAACTTATACTGTTGATTTTATGTAATTTATTAATTTATAATATATATGGCTACACTTTCAGAATTGCTCACACGGGCATTACAGGTTTACAATGAACAAGTGGAGAATATGAACAGCAATGTTCGGATCGGATCTCTGCTCCGGGATATTGTAAATTTTATTGACACAAAACAAGGCAAGGAGTCGGGAAAGGGTTTATCAACCAATGATTTTTCAAATGTGGATAAGGCTAACCTTGCCACGCTTGTCAATTTACTGAATGACAATCCAGACAATGTATTGAATACAATTTCAGAGGTTTTCAAGGTCTTAGAAAGTTATCCGGAAGGGGTGAAGGTAGTGGATTTGCTTGGTGCTAAGCTGGATAAAGGGGGATTCACAGGTACTGCGAAAACTCTTGAAAGCAGGATTGATGATTTGGATTCATCAAAATTATCTAATTCAAATGTAAATGAAGGTCATTCTGATGGACATTATTTTGTTGACGAACAAGGAAATGTAATGGCTAAAGTTACACCCGAAGGAATACAGGCAACTGCATTTATCGATAAAGATGGTAATGATATTACAGCAAATAGTAGCGGTAATAGTGGTACATCGACAAAAAAATTAGACGGAAAATTTGTTGTTAGTTTGGGAGATTCGCACATGAATCAGCCGTGGTTGCCAGCTTTTTGTACGGCAACTGGAGCTTCATATAGCTCTACCATTCAGCAGTATCTGATAGATCATAAACCAGACTATTATGATACTGGGCACATGATGGGCTACGCAAAGGCTTTGAAAGAATATTGTTCTGAAAACAATAAGATCGTTGACCTTATATTGATAGAGAATACGCATTTTATCAAGCCATCAACCGATTTCAATACCTTTGTGCCGCAGGACTATCAGAATTTCAAATTGTTTCCAACGACATACGCTTCCTTACAGTCTTATTACGCTACTCAAGCAGCAGATTTAGCTGCGTATAAAGCTACTTTAGTTCCTACGTTGAAGA
The DNA here is from genome assembly GCA_001897035.1 of Bacteroidales bacterium 45-6. Taxonomy (GTDB): domain Bacteria; phylum Bacteroidota; class Bacteroidia; order Bacteroidales; family Dysgonomonadaceae; genus UBA1309. The sequence continues at coordinate 12,046 of MKRS01000094.1, read as the reverse complement.
CAGTCATTCGTGTAAACTATAACACATATAAGACTACAGTCAGTTTCACATCTGCGGGAACACTTACTGCTGGAACAGTTACCTTAACAATCAATGGTCAAAATTTTGCAGTGAATGTCACTAATGGAGAAACTCTTGTTCAAGCGGTAACGGCACTGAATGACTGGGCCTTCAATGAATACGTGGCAAATTGGACTAATTGGACAACAAAGGGTCAAACAAGAACTTCTGGAACGATAGAGCTTATTTACACAGGAGCTAATGCTGCAGTGCAACCTACAATTACATTTAATGCTGGAAGCACTGGGTTAATAATGAGTGATGTCTCAATGACAAATACTACTAATATTATTGACTGGTATTTCAATTCGTATGATCTCACGAAGTGGAGTGATGCTACATATTGGGTTCTGTCGCAGGGTGGGTCATCACTTTATGCCTGCATGAAGGGGCTGGTTGAATTTCTTCAAGAGAACTTTAAAAACACAAAATTAGTAATTTGGACCCCTCCTAATTTTAACATATCCCTTGTTCCTTCAGCATCTAATTCATATTTAGTTGAATCATACCCTGGTTCAGGTATATACTATTTTGATATCAATGCTTTTTATGCCAACACATCGAATGCAAACATATTTACAAGTTACGAAGGGCTTAAGATATTCGCAGACTTAATGAGAATCCGCATCATAGAACTGCATAAGCTCACGAAATTGAATTATTACAATTTGTTTCCAACATATTATTCGCAGAATAATGTGCATCCTCTTGCAGCTGGTTACGCACTTTGGGGCAATGAATTAGCCGATTTATATTAATTATAAATAAAAATATAAATATGATTTACATAGCAACTGGAGCTGATGCTTCACGAAATAATTTAGGGCAATTAATAATATCGTCCGAATTATACATATCATCTGGCTCAAGCAGTCAAAATATAGAACTTGGTGTAGCTATAGCCCCTATTGTATATACATGGGGAGGAGATGCAACGGGTGTGACTGTGACTGGGTTAACTGGAACTGGATTAACGGCAGCTATCAATTCTACAGCAAAAACAGTAACTATATCAGGAACTCCTACGGTTACTACATCAATATCCTATGTTGTCACTACGACAGGATCAAGTAATACCGTCACAGCAAACGGTTCTATCACAATTAATCTGCCAGCACAAACACTTACGTTAACTTCAGGATCTAATAACCAGGTTGTAACTTCAGGAGCTATAACCCCAATCGTATATACATGGGGAGGGGGTGCAGCTGGAGTCACAGTCACTGGGTTAATAGGAACTGGATTAACGGCAGCTATCAATTCTACAGCAAAAACAGTAACTATATCAGGAACTCCTACAGTTACTGTTGATTACACAATTACTACAACAGGAACTGGAAATTTAGCAACTGCCACCGGGCATGTTAAATATGGGTTAGATGCTGCAACTACTTCGTTGTTGAACGTAATGGGGAAAACTTGGGATGCTGATAAGGCAATAGCCATCGACACATTTCTTACAAGTTTGAATGCAGCATCATGGAAAAGCAAGATAAAAGCATTGCAGATTCCTATTTTATTTCCCGCGACCACTGGTCTTACTGCTTCTGTGTTGAATTCCACATCAGCAAGCAAATACAATTATAATATAGCATCTGCCGCACATGACTTGATAATTACGACAAACATATCGGCAACTTACGCTCTAATATCAGTTCTAGACAATGGGTTTGCATTTGAGAATGGAACAAATGGACTTATATCTAATATTTATTTAAGACTTGTGACAACAGGCTATAATTTAACAAATAAGAAGATGCATTATGGAGTCTTCTTCAAGGCCTCAACTTCATTCGCATCTACGTTTGCATCTACAACTACACCTTCTATAATAGCAAATAGCTCGTCTATTTCAGCAAACGCCTACAACTCGTTCAGCGTTTCAAAAGCACATTCAGGAGCTTATAAAGGACTCGTGCTGATTAATGCGGACGTGAATAATTCAACAGGGAAATCATACGTGTATGATTCGTTCGTTGGCACAACAGTAATTGGAACTACTGCTGAAACAGTACAATCAGCCGCAGGATTACTGCAAGGAACTAGTAATTTGGTTGGGGATTCAACATGTTGTTTAGTTACAAATGGTGACTACTTAACAGATTCAGAATTAACAGAATATGTTGGATTGATTAATAATTTGATGGAATCGCTCATAGTTGGCTGAAATCCAAAGATTTATTTTTGAAATTTTCTATCATTACACCCTTGTATTTGTCATAGTTTTCGTGACTCTTCAAGCACCCATCCCAAAGCCTTCGGGTCTGGCGCATGTGTATAGGTTTCGATTTCTTCGGAATTCAGATGTCCTGTGATGGTCGAGATGAACAAATTTGAAAACCCTTGCTTTTTGAGGTCGGTTATCCCCGTGTCCCGGTATGAATAGAGTTTCATTTCTGTGGGCAGGTCGATGGCCGATCTCATTTTATCCCAATATTTGTCGAGCTTCCGTGTATCAAGTTTTGTTTTGCCCGGGCGGAGAAAAGAGGATAATAAGTAGTGATCTGTAGGGAATTTCTCTAAATTTATTTTGTTCATAAGATCCACCAAGTGTGGTGGCAATAAGCACCAACGGGCACGGGAATTCTTTGTTTTATCTCCAGCCAGGTAAATCGCATTTGATTCCAGCTTCACGTTCTTGATCTGCGTTCGACATATCTCTGCAGGGCGCATGAATGAATTGTACACCAGTCCGCACACCAGTTCCATTTCCGGAATGTTTTCCCTGAAGTACTGCATGATCTTCTTACTCCAGACTTCAGGGATAATTACCCGTTCCTTTTCCTTTTCTGCTTTTGGTTTAATATTCTGAAATATGTTTTCACTGCAGTAGTTTTTTTCGATAAGCCAGGCCCATGCTGTCCGCAAGAACTTGAGGTAGTTATTCCAGGTTCTCGCCGACACTTCTTTGTTCGTGTAGACATAGTCAAGATATTGCTGCGCAATTTCCTTATCGAAATTAGCCACATACATGTTTGGATTCAGATTGTTGATCCAGGTCACAAGCATGTCAATTTGCGAGCGATAGGTACGCATCGAGTCGTGTCGAAAAACACCGTTCTTGAAATCGAGTTCTTTTTCCTTGATGAATGCCTTCAGTGCCTCTGTGATCTTGTGAAATGATTTGGCCTTTTTCCCTTCGATATAAGGGTTCCATCCCGATTCAAGTTTTTCGTTGATGGCATTGCAGTATATTCTCGCCATTCTGCGGGCTTCCTTGTCGCTCCGCTGCCGTTTGCGGATCTTTTCAAACTTGAGCCGTTTACGTTCAATTCTTCCCGTTTCGGGATTCATAATCCGATATTCTATCAGCCATCCTGAATTGAATTCGCACAGGACGGCCGGCTCATAATTTACAAGGGCGATATTCCCTATATCTTTTAACAGGAGTGTTTTGTGAAGTTGACTTGTAGACATTTTTTTTTTAGCTCGATCTGTAAACCATGCTAAAAATTAGACTTCATTCAGTTCCGTTTGAGTTCCGTTTTGCTTTTTGAAGCATCCTTAAAAACCAACATAAGTCGCTAATAATCAGCGACTTATGTTGGTTTTCAGCGGAGAGAGAGGGATTCGAACCCCCGGACCTTTGACAGTCAACGGTTTTCAAGACCGCCGCGATCGACCACTCTGCCATCTCTCCGGTGCTTTTTTCAAAAGCAGTGCAAAGGTAGTGATATTTTTAAATTACGCAAGCAATTGCGCCCAAATATTGCGGCAGGAAATACAAAAATTTATCTTTTAGCGATAGGTTTTGCCCTTGGTTTTATTCTTTTCAAAATTTCAGATAGGCAGATGAACGATTTGCCGGCTTTTCTCGGATTGGCCCACACGGAAAGGCTGCGAGCTGGGACGGGAAATTCAGCGCTTCCGTCTTTTTCTATTTGCACTGACCCTTTCACTGACCCGGTGACGTCGATCCAGGTCTGCCCGGCTTTTTGAACTCCAACGTTCATCACAAGTGACATGTTGGTGTCACTGTTGGATAAAAGCATCGCTAATCCTGATCCGGGATGTTCGCTGTCCCCGAACCTCACAAGCCCAAATAGGTTTGGATGGGACTGATATGTCTTCTCCTCTCCATGCGCAAATTTTCGCCGGGCTTTCAAGAGTGTTTTGAGAAGGTTCTTTTGGGAGGATTCTTGGTGTCCAATGCCGTAATAATCACCGTAGAACAGACAAGGGTAGCCGTCTTTGCGAAGCAGGATCAGTGCATAGGCAAGTGGCTTGAACCAGCGCCCTACTTCCGATTCCAGAGAACTCCCCTGCTGCGAGTCGTGGTTGTCAACAAACGTGACTGCATGTGATGGGGAGCTGGCGACCAGCGTGTTGGCGTACAAGTCCCGCAAGTCGTATTCCTCGCCACTTGTGGAAGCTTCGTGAAAGTTGTAATGAAGAGGCACATCAAACAGGTCGGTGGAGTAGTCAACTGCTTTCAGATAGTTTTCCAATGTTGGCAGGTCAGCCTTCCAATATTCTCCAACAAAATAAAAATTCGGAGTTTCGTCATTTCTTACCTGATCTATGAACTGATGAACAAAGGTGCTGCTGATATGCTTTATGGCATCCAGGCGCATACCGTCAAGATGAAGTTCTTTTGCGACCCAATGCCCCCAGCAATTCAATTCTGCAATCACTTCCGGGTGCTTGTGGTCGATGTCGGCGCCCATCAGAAAATCGAAATTGCCTTTTTCTGGGTCAACATCTTGGCTCCAGTGCTTGTTTTCTCCCGTGATGCGGTAGATGCGCTTGCCGCCCGCCGGATCTTCCACTTCAATTCCGGTGAAATGGTGCGAATGCCAGGTGAATGGCGAATACATCCCTTTCCTTCCGGGAAAGTCGAACTGTGTCCATCCTGCAATCTCGGAGGGTACGGAAATATCAGCCATGCGGTTTTCGGGATCCACCTCCACGGCAGCAAACTTTTCTTTGCGGTCTGCCCCAATTTTGTGGTTGAGGACAACGTCCAAATATACGGATATCTGATATTTGTGAAGTTCGCCAATCGCATCGATAAGTTCAGCCTTGGTACCGTATTTTGTCCGGACTGAACCTTTCTGCTCAAACTCCCCCAAATCGAAGAGGTCGTAGGCGGCGTATCCTTGGTTTTGTTGTTCGGCAGCCTTGCAGGCGGGGGGAATCCACACAGCCGTAATGCCCAGCCGATGGAGGGTGGCTGCATCTTCTTTAAGTTTTTTCCACAACCGTCCGTCGTTGGGCAGATTCCACTCAAAGTATTGCATCATCACACCGTTTTTCATCGGATGGCTGTATTATCTTGTTTTGGTCTAAATAAGGTTTAAGTATTGATTGTGAATTAAAATGATCTGCGGCTTTAGGCCTCATCACAATATGCTTTTCACCTCTTCGAGATTCTCGACGATAAATGTGGGGGTGAAATTTTCCGGAACAACGGCCTCCGGGTTGAACCAGATTTGGTCGATCCCGCTGTTGTGTGCTCCTGAAATGTCCGACTCGAAGCTGTCGCCCAGCATAACCGTGTTCTTGCCGTTTGAATTGGCAGCTTTCAATGCCTTGCTGAAAATGCCAGGGTGTGGCTTGTTCACTCCTGCTTCGTCCGAGAGGATGACATGCTCGAAATACTTATCGATGTTGCTGTTGCGAAGCTTCTTGTATTGCACCTCACGAAATCCGTTGGAGAGTATCACCAGCTGATATTTTGGTGACAGATAGTCGAGCAGTTCCTTCGCGTTTTCGACCAGTTTAGTCTTCTCGGAGACCCTTTCGAGTAGCTCGTCGTTCAATTTCAAAGCATGTGTTGCATCCATCGGCATGTGCGGCGACAGAGGGTTCACGAACCGTTGAACGATCAGTTCCTCTTTCTTGATTTTTCCTTGTGCATACAGGCTCCAGAGTTCAATATTGGAAGGCAGATAAGCATCGTAGAAATGATCGAAAGACTCGAAATAAACGTCCCAGCGGTGGCTTTCGTACATTTCCAGAAAGGCTTCCCGGCTATTGTTGCGTGTGTCCCAGATGGTGTCGTCAATATCGATAAGTACAGTTGAATATTTCATCGGTGAAATTGTTATTTTTTATCGAGCAATCCGATAGCGCAAAGCATATCGGGTATCCGAAAATCATGCAGGGGTGGCTTAGAGCCTTCCGCGAACGCACGAGAAGGAATACAAAAATACGAATTATTTCACTCAAACGAACCGTTGCTGCATGTGTATTTATCGCAAAAGAGTGTAACACTTTCGCAACAAGCACTTTGCAAATAAAAAGACGATGGAGTTGGCGGAAACTTGGAAAGTGGTGGGCGGAGGATAAAAAAATAGCCCTGAATACTAAAACGAGCATCAGGGCTATTTTTTGATTATTTTTTAAGCAGTTCTTTCAGCAACCCGGGTATGGCCGAAGGTTCTTTGGCCACCTTGATTCCCGCACGTTCCAATGCCGCCACTTTGTCCTTTGCAGAACCCGCACCGCCTGCCACGATAGCTCCGGCATGTCCCATTTGCTTTCCGGGAGGTGCATATTGGCCTGCGATGAATGCCACAACAGGCTTCGTGACATTCTTCGTGATGAATTCTGCGGCTTGCTCTTCGGCATTTCCGCCAATTTCACCAATGAATACGATGGCTTCTGTTTCGGGGTCGTCCTGGAGCATTTGCAAGAGTTCGATGAAATACAAGCCCGTTACCGGGTCGCCACCCATCCCCACAGCCGAGGATTGCCCCATTCCGTTCGTGGTGAGCTGATACACGACCTCGTAGGTAAGCGTTCCGCTGCGACTTATCACGCCGACGTTTCCTTTTTGGAAAATATGTGTCGGAAGAATGCCCACCATGCTTTTTCCGGGAGAGATCAGTCCCGGGCAGTTGGGTCCAAGCAGGGTCGCTCCCTTCATCTTGACAAAACGTTGCGCTTTCACTACATCCAAGGTAGGAATCCCTTCAGTGATGTAGATAATAAGCTGTATCCCTGCATCGGCAGCTTCCATAATGGCATCCGCCGCCATCTTGGCAGGCACAAAGATGATGGAAGTGTCGGCTGCTGTTTCTTCAACCGCTTGGTAAACCGTGTTGAAAACGGGAATGCCTAAAACCTCCGTCCCCCCTTTTCCGGGAGAAGTTCCGCCGACAATCTTTGTCTTATAGGCTTTCATCTTTTCGGTATGAAAACGTCCGTCTCTACCGGTGATTCCCTGCACGATGATGCGGGAAGATTCGTTGATAAGTATGCTCATGGCTTGTTAATTTTCAATAGATAAATGGAATAATTTGGTTTATGCTCTGCATTTGGCAACGGCCGACTGGATAGCTTGCTCCATGCTTTCGGCCACGATGAAGTCTGTGTCTTTCAATATCTCGCGGCCCTCCTTTTCGTTGGTGCCCGTTAGCCTCACCACCACGGGGATATTGGTTTCCACTTGCTGGAAAGCTTTAATAAGTCCGTTGGCCACATCGTCGCAGCGGGTGATCCCCCCGAATATGTTGATGAGTACCACTTTCACGCTCTTGTCGTTCAACAACAGAGTCATTGCATCGATGATTTTCTGCGGGTTGGAGCTTCCTCCGATGTCGAGGAAGTTTGCCGGCGTTCCGCCGTACAAGTGGATCACGTCCACCGTTCCCATCGCCAATCCGGCCCCATTCACCATGCAGCCAATCGATCCATCCAAGTGCACGTAGCTGAATCCCTTCGACTTGGCATCCGCCTCCACTCTTTCTTCAGGAGTCGGTTCAAACAATTCCAACACATCAGGATGGCGGAAAAGGGCGTTGTCGTCAAATGTCATCTTGGCGTCCAAAGCCTTCAGGTTGCCGTCCCCGTCAATCACCAAGGGATTGATTTCGGCCAAAGAAGCGTCTTTTTCGATAAACAACTGGTAAAGGTCTTTCAGTATGCCGGCCAACTGCGTCACTTGATGCGGCTCGCTCACCAAAGTGAAGGCAAACTTGCGTGCCAGATAATCAGGAACTCCCACAAACGGGTCGATGCTGAACGTCAATATTTTTTCAGGGGTTTTTGCTGCAACCTCTTCTATGTCTATCCCGCCTTCCGCACTGATGATAAGAATCACAGATTTGGTGTTTCTGTCGATCGTGTAGCTTGCATAAAATTCCTTTAAAATAGTAGATGCCTGAGTGACAATGATTTTCTCAACCGGATATTCCTTGATGGTGAGGGCCAGAATATCGGCCGCATGTTTCCGCACTTCTTCCGCATTATGCGCCAACTTCACCCCGCCGGCCTTCCCGCGTCCGCCCGTGAGTACTTGCGCTTTCACAACAACGTCATTTATTCCCAGCGTGTTGTAAGCCGCAACAGCTTCCTCTGGCGTTTTGCAAACAATGTAGTCGAAAATAGGAATTCCAAAGGATTTGAAAAAATCTTTTGCTTGATACTCATGGATTTTCATAAGCTGTAATGATTTTTGAGGTTTAACATAATATTCCAAATATAACAATCTTCTTTAGACTTTAGTCGAATTAAAAACAAATATCATCAATAGAAATAATTTATAACCCGCTTTTACAGGCGATTCCAAGGCTTATCTCCTGCTTCTTGGCCTCATTCACAGTCTAAATTAAATATAATAATAGGTTATGATTGAGAACAAATGTAATTTAGAGAATGTTTAAAACCGGGATGTAGATTAGCCTTTCGTGCCGACCACATCTGTGTAAACCATCTTTTATCTAAAAAACTATGACCCGTTCGAAAATCACAGTACAGACCTCTGTTGGCTGCGACCTGCATAAAGTGTGGAAATGTTGGACTCAGCCGGAACACATCGTTCGTTGGAATTTTGCTTCCGACGACTGGCATTGTCCCTATGCGGAAAACGACCTGCAGCCTGGTGGAAAATACTTGGCCAGGATGGAAGCCAAGGATAAAAGTTTCGGATTCGATTTCCAGGCGGTCTATACGGAAATAGACCCCGGTAAAAAGCTCGCTTATGTTATAGAGGACGGAAGGAGGGTGGAAACTACATTCCAAGACGAGGGCGAGAGCGTGGTCATCACCACTGTCTTTGAAGCGGAAGACTCTTTTCCGGAGGAAATGCAGCACAACGGATGGCAAGCGATACTCGAAAACTTCAAGAAATATGTCGTATCCACCTGAAGGACTCCGATTATATAACCAGATAAAAATACTCTAATTACATGAATTACTTATGCAAAGAAAGAAATTTAAAGTTGGGATCAATGCCCCTCCATCCGTAGTGTACGACAAGATGCTGGGCATCCGCAACAAAAACACATACCACCAGTGGGCAAAAGTCTTCGACCCCTCGTCCAGATACGAAGGAAGCTGGGAGGAAGGGAGCAAAATCAGGTTCGTTGGCGAAAGCGAGGAAGGCACACCCCAAGGTATTTTTTGTGTTGTCACGAAAAACGTACCCTCCCAGTATCTCTCGATGCGAACCCAAGGCCTGATCGAAAATGGCGTGGAAATTACCGATGGAGCCGGCCTTGCCCAATGGCAAAACTTGGAAGAAAGCTACCACTATGAGGAAGCAGATGGCCTCACGATGCTTACGGTGGAAGTGGAAATTCCGGACGACTATGTCGAGATTTTCAGCTCGTTGTGGCCCAAAGCATTGGACGAATTAAAATCAATCGTAGAAGAAATTCAGTGAAATAAATTATAAAAGTGATAAATTGATTTTTCATTCTCTTAAAATAATACTTAGAAGGAAAATTCTGCTTGCTAAAAGTTTGGATTCGAACAAAGTATTTCATTACTTTGCCGCATTTTCCGAATAAAAAAGCAGTCATTTTTTTAATAAAAGAAATAGATAATAAATTAACCTCATGACAGACCAGACAATTGTCAAAGATGTAGAAAATGTAGTCGTCTTGTTCTCCGGAGACTCGGGAGACGGAATGCAGCTTTCTGGCACTATCTTTTCCAACCTTTCTGCAGTTTCAGGAAACCAAATTTCCACGTTCCCTGACTTTCCTGCTGAGATTCGCGCCCCTCAGGGTTCCTTGAGCGGTGTTTCAGGATTCAAACTGCATATAGGAAGCCGTATTTATAATTCTGGCGAACAGGCAGATGTCCTTGTGGCGATGAACCCTGCAGCCTTGAAAGTGAACGTGGACAAGCTCAAAAACGGCAGCGTCATCATCTACGATGTCGATTCTTTTTCCGAGAAAGACTTGGAGAAAGCAAAGTTCAAGACCCAAGACCCTTTTGCCGAATTAGGCGTGAAGGGCTTACAATTGGTCCCCGTGGCAATCACCACCCTCACCAAAGATAGCTTGGCTGACTTCGAAATTGACGCCAAATCCAAAGCCAAATGCAAGAATATGTTCGCTTTGGGGCTTGTATGCTGGTTGTTCAACCGCCCATTGGATTTTGTGAACCACATGTTGGAACAAAAATTCAAGAAGAAGCCCCAGATTGCCCAGGCAAACCTGAAGGTATTGTCGGATGGTTACAACTACGGTCAAAACACTGACACCTCGGTTTCCACCTACCGGGTAGAGACCGTGTCGTGCGAAAAAGGATATTACACGGATGTGAGCGGAAACCGCGCAACGGCTTATGGCTTGGTGGCCGCCTCCGAAAAATCGGGACGCCCCTTGTTTTTAGGCTCGTATCCGATAACGCCCGCCACTGACATCCTGCAAGAATTGGTGAAGATGAAAGAATTAGGAGTCAAAGCCGTTCAAATGGAAGACGAAATTGCCGGAATCTCCACCGCAATCGGAGCTGCCTTTGCGGGAAACCTTGCCGCAACATCCACATCGGGTCCAGGACTTGCCCTAAAAAGCGAGGCGATCGGCTTGGCTGTTATGGCGGAGCTTCCCTTAGTGGTGATCGACGTCCAACGTGGTGGTCCTTCCACCGGCTTGCCTACCAAAACCGAACAAACAGACCTCAACCAAGCACTATATGGCCGGAACGGGGAATCCCCCGTGGCTGTGGTGGCCGCTACCACTCCCACGAACTGCTTCGACTCTGCCTACTGGGCCTCGAAAATAGCGATGGAGCATGTCACTCCGGTGATTCTACTGACGGACGGATATATTGCCAACGGTTCGTCTGCCTGGAAAATTCCCAATTTGGACGAATATCCGGAAATTGTTCCTCACGATGTTTCGCTCTATGACGGAGAAAACTGGAACGGATACACCCGCGACGAGAGCAACCTGGCCCGCTATTGGGCACCTGTTGGCACGCCCGGGTTCACTCACCGCCTCGGCGGCTTGGAAAAGGATTATGTGACAGGAGCTATCTCCAACAGCTCGTCAAACCACCAAAAGATGATCGATGCCCGCCAAGGGAAGATCGACAAAATAGCCGACAAGATTCCCTTACAGGAACTTTTTGGCGATGAAGACGCCGATTTGCTGGTCATTGGCTGGGGTGGCACTTACGGACACTTGCAGGAAGCCGTTGACAAGATGAACCGTCAGGGAAAAAAGACAGCCCTGATGCACTTCCAGTTTATCAACCCGGTGCCCCGCAACACAGGCGAACTGTTGAAGAAGTTTAAGAAAATTATTGTAGCTGAACAAAACAATGGTCAATTTGCTGCTTTTCTAAGGAGGAAATTTGATTTTGATGGGGTGGACTTTTCACAATACAACAAAATAGAAGGCCAACCATTTTCAGTGATTGATTTAATGGATACATTTACAAAAAAATGGGAGGAATAACAAAATGGTAAATGCAGATATAAAACCAATTTTCACACCAAAAGATTACAAGAGCGACCAAGCTGTTCGCTGGTGTCCGGGGTGCGGCGACCACGCCCTGCTCAACAGCTTGCACAAGGCAATGTCCGAACTGAGCATAGAAGCCCACAATGTGGCCGTTATTTCCGGAATTGGATGTTCGTCCAGGTTGCCTTACTACATGAACACATACGGCTTCCACACCATCCATGGACGTGGCGCGGCTGTGGCGACGGGCGTGAAAGTGGCCAACCCGAAACTTTCAGTGTGGCTGGCCACGGGAGACGGCGATTGCCTGGCTATCGGAGGAAACCATTTCATCCATGCCG
>MKRS01000093.1 GCA_001897035.1 Bacteroidales bacterium 45-6 | reverse complement strand
ATTGGAACAAAACATAGACCCTTCCTCCAAGTACATCTGGTTTCATGCCGCATCATTGGGGGAGTTTGAGCAAGGAAGGCCCGTGATCGAAAAAATCAGGGAGGAATACCCTCAATACAAGATTCTGCTCACTTTTTTTTCCCCGTCGGGTTATGAAGTGCGTAAAAATTACCCGTTTGCAGACATTGTCTGCTACCTTCCATTCGACACAAGGCGAAACGTACTCCGATTCCTGAAGGTTGTGCGCCCGAGTATTTCTGTTTTCATTAAATATGAATTTTGGTACAACTACCTGACCGAATTGCACCGGCAGCAAATCCCTATCTATATCGTTTCGGCCATTTTCCGACCTTCCCAGTTGTTTTTCAAGTGGTATGGAGGCCGTGCGCGCAAAGCTTTGAAGTATTATGCCAAGATATGTGTGCAAAACGATTCGTCGAAAAAGATGTTGGGAAATGTAGGAGTTACAAATGTTGCTGTGTGCGGCGACACTCGTTTCGACCGGGTTTTCGACATCAGCAAGCAGGGAGCAGGTCTTCCTTTGATCGAACAGTTTGTAGAAAATAGAACTGCTGGTGAAAAGCAGTTGACCCTTGTGGCGGGGAGTTCTTGGCCGGGCGACGAGGATCTTCTGATACCATATTTCAATAAAAATGCGGAATTGAAGCTGATTGTTGCGCCGCATGAGATTCATGAGTCGCATTTGGTGGCGATCGAAAGCCGGCTCCAACGGCCTGCCATACGTTATAGCCAGTTGGAAGGTGCTAATCCGGGGGATTATGACTGCGTGATAATCGATTGTTTCGGATTGCTGTCGGCGATCTACCGTTACGGTCAGATTGCCTACGTAGGCGGTGGCTTCGGTGCTGGAATCCACAACGTGCTTGAGGCTGCTGTTTACAATATTCCCGTCATATTTGGACCCAATTATCAGAAATTCAGGGAGGCGAACCAACTGATTGAATCGGGTGGGAGCTACTCCGTTGATGGTTACGAGAGCTTTGAGGCATTGGTCGATAAATTCTCCGACCAACCGCAGATGCTTGCAGATACAGGATTCCGGGCCGGTGATTATGTGAAGAGAAACACGAAAGCAGTTGAAAAGGTAATGGCGGAGTTGAAAAACAGTCTCTGAACCCGATTGTTAAATCTTTAGATTTATTGATAATATATTTCTTGGTTCTATTTTTCACCCATATTTTCCTATCTTTGTTCTAAGATAAGTTTAATTGATTTGTTGATAGATAACATTCTATGGCTAACGAAAATATCAAGAAATTTTCCATACCCTTGGTTGCCTATTTTGCGGTAGCTGTCATTCTGATTGCGATCTCGTTTCCCCGTGAAGGCAAGTTCAAGTACAATTTCACTCAAGGCAAACCTTGGAAATACGGGCTGCTCACCGCACCGTTTGACGTCACGATCTACAAAACGGATGCCGAGGTTGAGGTTGAAAAGGACAGTATAAAAAATTACAATAGACCATTTTTCTTTTCCATAAATAGCGGTATCGCAGCCAAAGCGATAGACGACCTGAACAAGTATGCGAGCACAGAGGGGAAGCAGAGGAATGTTCCGAAGGTGTATTTCGACTATTTGAGCAAACAGCTACAAGCCATTTATTCGACAGGAGTCATCTCGTCTGCAGAATACGAAAAAATTGAAAAGACCCAGTCGCAGGAACTCCGTATCAAAACCAACAACATGGCCGTCACCAGGCCGATAAATTCTTTTTATACCATCAAGTCCGCTTATGAGTCGATACTTGCGAATTGCCCCTCGCATATCAACGTTGAAGAGCTGAAACGCATGGACGTGAGCGCATATATCCAGGACAACGTGATATACAACAAGAACTTATCGGAAAAGGCGTTGAACGAATACCTCTCGAAGGTGATGATTTCGGTGGGGGTGGTCCAGACCGGCGAGAAGATCATCGACCGAGGAGAGATTGTGGACGCCCAAACCTACCGTGTGCTGCTTTCGTTGCAGAAACAGACCCAGGTGCGTACTGGATCGCGCCAATACCAAGCCATGCTACTCCTGGGCGAGATCATGCTGATAAGTGTATTCATGTTTGTGTTTTACAGCTATTTGCTTCTCTATCGTCCGCGTGAATTCTACAACAAGAAAAATGCAGTTTTCATGCTCTTGCAGATCACGGCGTTTTGCATCATAACCGGCTTTTTTTCGACTGACAAAGGTTTTTTCAACGCCTATATCATTCCATTTGCGATTCCAACGATCATGATACGCACGTTCATCGATTCGCGAACGGCTATGGTCACCCACACGCTCACGACGATGATCTGTTCGTTGATGGTGCCTTTTCCTGCAGAATTCATTGTCTTGCAGATCGCTGCCGGATTCGCTGCCGTTTTCAGCCTGAAGGACTTGAGTGAAAGATCCCAGTTGATACGGAGCGCGTTCATCGTGCTGTTGGCTTACATCATCGCTTACGTGGGCATTGTCCTGGCACAGGATGGGGATATTGGGAAAGTCTATTGGAGGATGTTCGTGTATTTCGGGATCAACTTCATATTCCTGACATTCACGTATTTCCTCGTTTAT
>MKRS01000092.1 GCA_001897035.1 Bacteroidales bacterium 45-6 | reverse complement strand
TCTATAAATAATAAAAGGAATTCGGGTCGTTTTCGGGTCGTATGTTTGTAGGAAAATTTATTTTCTACAAACATCTGACTCCATCCAGAGTCAACAAAGTGGTAATGAACCAGTATTATAATTGATCTACAATCAATTAATTTAATAAATCCATTGCCGTTATCTCGAAGCAGCTTTTCCTTGTGCTACGAGCGTTCACCCTTCCCCTTCCGCTGCATCAGGTATTCTGCATATTCCCAATCATCGGGAGTGTCCAAGTCGATGCTTGCCGAAGCAGGCATCACATACTTGCGGTTGTTGGTGAATTCGGAAAGATGCTTTTCCTGCAACGAACGGACGTTCATCACGTAAACGGCCCCGTTGTATTCATACACGGTGGGGCAATCTTGGCGGCGCACGAAATTCCCGTTGAGGATATGTTGCAAGAAGCCGTTTTCATCTTCCTGAAACATCACGTAATAGGGATTCGACTTGGCTTCCGCCACAGAAACCACCATGTCGCAGTCTGTGGAATAGAGTTCCATGGCTTCGCGAACGTGTGTGGCCGTGCGCAAGGGCGAAGTCGGCTGTAGGAGGACAACCGCATCAAATTCTTTTCCTTGCTCCTTGTAATATTCCAAGGCATGGACGATCACCTCGTAGGATCCCGAATGGTCCTGTGAGAGTTCCGCAGGACGGCGGAACGGCACCTTCAGACCGTAATCTTCCACCAGACCGATAATCTCTTCGTCGTCGGTGCTGACACAAATATCCTCATCGGAAGCGCAAACTTCCCGGGCCGCATCAATGGCGTAGCAGATCAGGGGTTTGCCAGCCAAAAGCTTCCTGTTTTTTCCGGGAATTCCTTTCGACCCACCTCTTGCGGGAATCAAAAACAATGCTTTCATTGCATTTAAGCTATTATTTCTTAATGTATTTCACAAACTCCTGCGCTTTCTTGTAATCCTCTGGCTTGCCGATGTCGATCCAATAGCCAACAATGGGGAAATAGGTCAATCGGCGGCCATTGTCAATCAGTTGCTGCATCAGGTCGGTGGCATCGCAGCGTTCCCCTTCGTTCAGCTCTTCAATAATAGACCGTTTGATCAAATAGATGCCGCCATTGGAGTAATAGGTGTAGGTGGGTTTCTCTTCAAAGGCGCGAACCAAGCCGTCCGAAGTCTGCATCACCGCATACGGCACGGTGATGTTGTAGGGGATGGAAGCGACGGCCATATCGGCTTCGCTTTCGATGAAATGGAGGTAGAATTCTTCCAGGTCGATGTTGGTAAACAAATCGGAGTTCATCACCAGCACCACATCGTTTTCAAAATGGCGGATGGTACTCACCGCACCAAGTGTTCCCAGCGGTTTGTCCTCGTCGATATAACGAATGCGGATGCCCTTGCGTTCCCCATTTCCGAAGTAAGCTTTGATTTTGTCGCTTAGGTAATGCACCGAAATGGTGATGTTTTCCACTCCGTATCCGGCCATGCGGTCGATGTTGTATTCGATGATGGGCTTTTCTCCCAGCGGGAGCAAGGGCTTGGGTGTGTCGTCGGTGAGCGGGCGGAGGCGTTCACCCCGTCCCCCAGCCATCAGCACGGCGTCTATCGGCAGTAAACCTTTTGTTTTTTGCAGATCGATGAGCTTCTCGATTTTTCCTTCTTCCGAAATATACGGGATCAGGCGTATGCCCAACCGACGCAGTTCGGCAATTTTTTGGGGCGAGCTGTTTTCCCGATCCACATACCGGAAAGACTTCAGGCAGATAGAAAACACATCCGTCTCCAAAGAACAGCCATTGATTAATCCCCGGCGGATGTCCCCGTCCGTGAGTGCGCCAACTACTCGTTCTGATTCATCGACAACAAACAAAGTGAAAGTCTGCGTCTTGTTCAGCTGACGTAGTGCATCCATAATGGTTGCTTTCTGGCGGATGATATAGTCGTTCACATTCATGGCAAGTCGTAAAAATGTTTTTTTATAACGTCCCCGAGGGGAAATTCCTTCAGGATGGTGAAGATTTGGCGGACGGTATCCGGTTGCTCGTAAGGATTGCTTACTCCACGTGAAAATTCCACAAATTGGGGAGAAATGGCTTTTTCCAAGGCTTCCGAAATGGCTTTCTCTTCCGGGAGGCAGGTGATGACGCTGTCGGCACAGAGACGTCCTTTCTGACGGTCTCCCACGTTGACGGTGGGTATGCCGAATGAAGGAACTTCCACGATGCCGCTTGAGGAATTGCCCACTACTACATCCACAAACTGCAAGGCCGACAAATACCTCAAATAGCCCAATGAGGTGAAGGCTACCGATTTTTCCGGATGGGATTTCACATATTCGTCAATCAGGGAAATAATGACCCGTCCATCCGAATCAGAGTTAGGCTTTGTGAAAATAAGGCGGTAACCCGTTTTGTCCACAGCTTGGAGCAGAGATTCGAACTGTTCGCGTGCGGTATGTTTTTCCAATGTGACCGGATGGAAAGTAATGAGCATACATTTTTTGCCTAATTCGAAGGCAATGCTTTCCTCAAACGCTTTCTTGTCGAGAAGTTTTATGCGGCGGATATTGTCCAATCCGATGGCGCC
>MKRS01000091.1 GCA_001897035.1 Bacteroidales bacterium 45-6 | reverse complement strand
CTTTCATCAAGACCTTTGACGAAACCCGCTTCGACGAATCGCTGAGCATCCCCATTGACATCAACCAAAACGGAAGCGTGGTGTATGACAGCGTGAAAACCACTTTCAACCGCTTGCTCGACAAGAACTTGGGAAGCATTGCCAACGAAGATTCGATCTACACCATGGTGATCCCCACGGACAATGCTTGGGATGAGGCATACACGAAATATTCAGCCTATTTCAAGACCTACAATGCCAATGCCGCTGTTGCCGATTCGATCAGGAAAGTGCAGGCATCGCAGGCCATATTGAACGACCTGATCTACCGAGGCCGGATAGACGATTCGAATCTGCCCGATTCCATCGTGTCAACTTCCGGGAGCGTCGTTCACAACCCTGCGTCTTTGCTTTCGGGTACCAACAAGCAAGATGCTTCGAATGGTTTGACCTATTTCACTGACCACCTCAACTACAACGGTCTGGAAACATGGAACAAGAAGATCGTCATCGAATGCGAGGAGCCAGAAGGGCGGCTGGCAGGTGCAAATACGGGAATCAACACCCGCATAGTGTCGAGTGGAGCGAACATCCCGGTAAGCAATTCGAGGTATATCGAGGTTTCTCCCAACACAACTACTGCACAGCCGGCTGTCACCTTCGACATTCCTAATGTGCTGTCAGGCAAATACAACATCTACGTGGAGTGTCTCCCCGGAAGCATCGACGACGCTCCGAAAGACAGCACCAAGTTGTTGTTCGACCTCACTTACCTCACGGCAACGGGCAAGACGACGAACGTGACCGTCAAGCTGAACAGTTTCGTGACAAGCGGCAAAAACAAAGTGGTCATCAAGGCGTTCAGCAGCTTTGAATTTCCCGTGGCCAATTTTTACGACAGGATTTGGTGGATTGACTATTTCAATGGACTGCACAGCTATTCGGAACGCGTTGTCACAACCAAATTCATGGTCAAGACCAATGTCTCCACATCGGAGATCAACAACAATATTTTCAGCCGGAAGTTCCGAATCGACAGGATCATATTCGAACCCGTTATCAACTAAAATGACATAAATACAATGAAAGGATTACAATTGAAATATAATACAGCTGCTATGTCTTGGTTGAAAAGGAATGCCATGCTCTTCTCTCTTGCCGTGCTTTTTGCGGGCGGCCTAAAGGCGCAAGGTGCAGATTCGGCGGGCGTGAAGCAAAAAGTGGACGAGCGCATCTTCCGCTATTCCGTGAAAGGGCGGGTGATCGACCTTACCGACAAAAAGCCTTTGGTGGGAGTACGGATTAATCTTGTTAACAGCCATTTGTCTTCCCTGACAGATGAAAACGGCTCGTTTGAAATAAAAGCGGCTGAGGCCAACGCCACCCTGGAGGTGCTGGCTTCCGGCTATCAAACCCAATTGCTTTCAACAAAGGGGGCGGACAATCTTCTTATAAAAATGCTGCGGGGAACTGACGGAACTTCAGCTTATAACGAAACCAGCCTGAAGGCCAACAACACGCTCTCGGTGTCGGAATTTGGACAAAATGTGTCTGCTGTGGGTGAGGTCATCGCCTCCTCGCTGGCGGGACAAGTACTGGGCATCAATCATTCCGGCGTGCCGGGCAATGGGGCGACCATCTTTTTGCAGGGACTCAATTCCTTGAACATGAATGCGCAGCCTTTGTATGTGGTGGATGGCGTAGTGTGGCAAATGTCGGATAACGAGAACTCCGTCTTTTCGGGCTTTTTCAATGACCCTCTGACCCTGATCGACCCCAACGACATAGAAAGCATTTCAGTAATGAAAAGCGGAACTGCCTTGTACGGATCCAAAGGGGCAAACGGTGTGATCGAGATCAAAACCAAACGTTCGCGTTCGCAAGCAACCGAAATTTCGGCTTCGATCGTCGGCGGATACAAAGCTCCCTTCAAATCGACCCCGATGATGGACGCCTCGCAATACCGACTCTATGTGTCGGACATCGTGCAAGGCATGTATCCCAACTCGTCGGCTGTGGACAAGCTGAGGTTTCTCGACGACGATCCCTCCAAATCGTATTACAAGGACAACCACAATAACACCGACTGGCTCGGACTCATCAACGACGGAGCATTGACCCAAAGCTATGGCGTGAACGTGAAGGGTGGGGGAGAAGTGGCGCTCATGAATCTGTCGCTCGGATACATCAAGAGTGACGGGAATATTCAGAATACCGGTTTCAACCGTTACAATGTGCGGTTCAATTCCGACTTGAAACTTTCCGAAAGGTTAAACGTGGCTCTCGATGTGGCTTTCACGCAAGCCTCCAGCAAGCTCTACAACGATGGGATCGACAGCCTCGCCTCGCCTTATTTTCTTTCGCTGGTGAAATCGCCGCTCTACCATCCCTACAAATACAACAACAACGGCAATCTAAGCAAAAGCCTCAACGATGTGGACGAATTGAGCGTGGGCAACCCACTGTCCATCATCGGTTCGGGCTTCGGTGGCCTGACCAGTGCCAAAGCCCTCAAGCACGCTGATGTCGACATCAAGCTGATCGCCCGTACCACCCATCACCTGTTCCAGCCGCTGCTGTACCAGGTGGCGACGGGC
>MKRS01000090.1 GCA_001897035.1 Bacteroidales bacterium 45-6 | reverse complement strand
GGAGCAATGCCTGCCGGAGCGGCTTGGTAAGCGCCTGCTTGATGATGAACAGTTCCCGGGCTTCCGTCCCGTTGATCGTCTTGCTTTTGCCGGGAGAAGCTCCCTGAAGGGACGGGTGGACGCCCATCGCATAACAGATCACATTGTTGGCCTCTTCCGAATCCTCGATATATTCCCCGCCCTTGATAAAGGACTCGATGGGCTTGATGATGATATCGTGTAGTTCGATACCTTTTTGTTGGTCATATCTAAAATGCTTGATAAAGCTTTTTCCTGCATTCTTATGGCCGGCAAGGAATTCGTCCAGTTGCTTCAGGAACGCAAGTTTCCGTGCCGCCTGTTCTTCCGGCTTGGTGACACCTTCAGCCTTGAACAATTTCGCCCAAAAAGACTCGTTGATGCTCACTTCATATTTCAGTACCATTTCATTCTGCATCAAGGCTTTTTTGAAAAATGGTATCAAACAACTGAAATCGTACCACCCGGAAGTGAAGATAGACCACCAGTAAGGCTTGTTGTAGTAGAACCTGCCCGGAGTAGGCACGCCCAAGGAAAGGATAAAACGGCGTTCGGATGTCTTCCTTCTGTTGCCCGTCTTTTCGTCGGGAAGAAGCCCCATCCGTATCTTCAAGTCATACAAAGGAGCTTCCCTGTCAAGCAAAGGGGTTACAATACAATCGTCAGGAATCTTTTCGCCCCAGAAGGAAGAATACCCATGGTATTCAACCAGGCCGTTAGTTTCGTTTTGCTTGCTCAAGCGGCTGAAAGCGGCTTCCTTTTGCCGGACCTTGACAATCTTTTCGCCTTGCCTGTCGAACGTGAGCTCGACGAAGGAGTCACCCAAGGCAACCATATCCGATCCGCAATCTTGGAACTGGCGTATGATGTTGTTGTTATCCAGGAAATCAAAAATCTCGGGAACCTCGCTTTCCGTGAGTTCCTCAAACGTAACCGCCCCATTGCCCTTAACTTTCCTGACAACCATGATCCCGTCGCCATAACACATTTTCGCATTGAAATCAGCGTTGGACCCTACCGTCACGTTAGCATGGATCTTGGTGATTACCTGAACAGGCAATCCGTTGTCTGTTCCCCAAGGGATAAAATCCACAGTAACCGATTTGTTCTTTGGGGAAACCGACACCTTCTGATTCCGGGTATCGTCCAGGAACCCGGTTGAATCCTGCTTGACGACAATCGCCCCCGACTTGGCCAGGTAAGCATTCTCGTTGTCCGCCCCGAAATAATAAACTTGATCCTTCATATATACACCTGCATTCCGTTAAACTCGATAACCAGGCACTTGCGGATAGTTTTCGGGTGTGTGTCCCCGTCAACCAGGATGTTGACGGTCGAACCCTTGGCGTGAATGGAAGTGATCGTGCATCCGGGCACGTCCACGATTTCACCCGTACCTTTTTTCACATAGCGAAGTTGGTGTCGCCCGGCAGAACCATTTTCGCCGTGTGCCTCCATCTGCTTGAACATTTCGCTCCAGTGTATCCGCTTCATGCTGCTTTTTTGTGTAAAGTTCTGGAAACGGGACGGGCGGGTAAAGGACAAAAAAAAGCCCGGCTTTCACAAGTCAGGCAATTTAGGTGTGTTCACTCTTTAATTGAAATCGCACTACAAAAATATCACGTCATCCCAATCCAATAAAGGACAAAAAGCGATAATTTTTATTTATTGATAAGCCCGAGTTTTTGTTTCCTGACATCTCCAGCTGTGAGTGTTTGGGATTTTATTATGATTGCCCGGTTTGATACGTAGTTGAATTTATTAAAAGGATATTTTTCCAATTTGGACCGACTTGCCCCTATTTCATCTAAATCATTGTCTTCTATAAGCGCTGATAAAGATGAATAAGTTTTTACCAATAGGGGGCGTTGATATATTAACACAAATACTTTCATATTATATTTTGGTGTATGGGAAAATATCTATCAGATTCGATTCAACTATCGAGGCTATACTATAATCAGCCATTGTCCCCGCCATGCCTTTCAAAACTACTTCCAAGGCCTCCTGGAAATCGGATGCTTGAGCCAGCATATTGACGGATGTTTTCTTTTCAGCCCCACTTTTTTCATCCAAAGCTATATACTGGACTTTCACCTTATAGAATCGGTCGCCATTTTCATTGAAAAAAACCTCCGATAGTTTCGCCCTTTTTATATCCGCAATGGAGAACTCCCCGCTGATATAAGGCTTAATTTCCTCGACGATTCGCGCCTCCGCCTCGGTGAAAGAAAGGGCGTCGACCAGATAAGGCTCCGTCGCCTTTTTTATCAGCCCGTTTTCTAATTGTTTGTCATAGCTGACTTTGCATTCAAACCAGTTGTTCATAGGTTTTTTGTTTTAGATTAAAAAGAATATGCAAATATAACAGCATATATTTGCAAGTTGTGATTTTCTTGATAAATATTCTTATTTATACCGATAACCAGGCAGTTTAAAAAAAGTCAATCATTCCGCTTTAGTTTTTCGGAAAGTAATGCAGAAAAACCGGTCTTTCTTTGCTACTTTCTTTGACCGCACAAAGAAAGTAGCGGCGACACGCCGAATACACGCATTTTAAGCCTGTAATTCGGCATGTA
>MKRS01000089.1 GCA_001897035.1 Bacteroidales bacterium 45-6 | reverse complement strand
CTTATATTTCAAGCGAATTGATGGATGCGCTTCAGAAGAACATCCCTGCGGAAAACTTGAACGGCTTGGTGACCAATCTGTCTGATGTGTGTGCAAGCATCTTTACGGCCGACGCTTGGAGAAGCTTTTTCGTCATTGCGGTTGGTACTGCGCTGTTGTTCCTGTTTCAATACAAGGTGCTGAAAGGCACGTGGCTGATTGCCGGTATCACTCTGTTGTGTTTGGTGGATATGTGGAGCGTGAACAAGCGCTACTTGAGCGACAAAGACTTTGAAAAACCGTCAAAGCGATTGGAAGCCGTGCAGAAAACGCCCGCCGACGAGCAAATTCTGAAAGACAAAACATTGGATTACCGGGTGTTGAACTTATCCACAAGCACGTTTAACGAAAACAACACGGCTTATTGGCACAAAAGTGTGGGGGGATACCACGCGGCCAAACTGCGGCGTTACCAGGAGATGATCGAGTATCATCTGAGTCCTGAAATGCAGTATCTGATGAAGGCCGTATCTGAACGACAGGGAGACATGACCAAGGTGAATCCCGATTCGTTCAAGGTGGTCAACATGCTGAATACCCGTTACCTCATTTTCCCGGTACAAAACGGCACTTTCCCTTTGCCCAATCCCTATGCTTATGGAAATGCCTGGTTTGTGAGCAACATCCAATACGTGAAGACGGCTAACGAGGAGATAGAATCACTCTACCGCATTTCACCGAAAACTATTGCGGTAGTGAACGAAAAATACAAGGAGGCATTGGGTAGCGCTGCCACTGCTGATAGTTCGGCAAGCATCCGTTTGGTCTCGTATGCGCCCAACCACCTGAAGTACGAGACCTCCGCGAATACCCAGCAGATAGCTGTGTTTTCGGAAATATACTACAAGCAGTGGCAAGCCTACATAGATGGCAAGGAAGTGCCCATTGCTTGTGCCGATTATGTTTTGCGGGCATTGAAAGTGCCAGCCGGAAAGCATAGCATCGAGTTCAAATTCGATCCGCAATCGATCCACACAACCGAAACGATCGCCTACATCGGTTTGAGCATTCTGCTGCTAACGGTTCTGTTCCTCATTTTCCAAACATGGAAGAAAGCCCAACAGAAAGAAGAATAAAAAGACAAGCTTAAAATGCAAATGCAGCAAGAAATCTAATTTCTCTTGCTGCATTTTTTATAGTTAAATATCTAAATATTAGCATTAAAAAGGTAATGGGTCGTTGGAAGAGGACAACGGAGAGCCAGGATGAGAACTTACCTCTGCCCCAATCTTGGAAGTGTAATGCCGCATGTCGGCATCCAAATCCGAAGATAGGTTCTGGAAACGGGCAAATTCGCTCTTGAAATTGAGCCTGACATCGCCCGTGGCACCATTACGGTGCTTGGCAATGATGATCTCGGCCACGCCCACCAGTGAGTTTCCTTTTTCATCTTCCAATATCTTGTAATATTCGGGCCGGTGGATGAAGCAGACCATGTCGGCATCCTGCTCGATGGCGCCCGATTCACGCAAATCGGAAAGCTGTGGACGCTTTCCTTCGGCTCCAGTACGGCCTTCCACCCCACGATTCAGCTGCGAGAGGGCGATGATCGGGATGTTCAATTCTTTGGCCAAGCCCTTCAGCGAACGCGAGATCATACTCACTTCCTGCTCGCGGCTGCCGAAATTCATCCCGCTTGCATTCATCAACTGGAGGTAGTCGATGATGATGATCTTGATGCCGTGTTCGCGAACCAATCGGCGTGCTTTTGTGCGGAGTTCGAAAACCGACAAGCTGGGCGTGTCGTCGATGAAAATAGGTGAATCGTAGAGTTCTTTGATTTTGTAGTCCAGTTGTTCCCACTCATAGGGGGCGAGCTGCCCGTTCTTGATTTTTTCACCTGGAATCTCGCAGGTATTCACTATTAGACGGTTCACGAGCTGCACGTTCGACATTTCCAGCGAAAATACGGCTACTGCGTGCTGGAAGTTAACGGCCATGTTTTTGGCCATGGAAAGGATGAAAGCCGTTTTACCCATGGCAGGACGGGCGGCAATAATCACCAGGTCGGAATTCTGCCAGCCGGAAGTAATTTTGTCCAAGTCGTTGAATCCAGTCTGCAATCCGCTCAATCCTTCGGGTCGGTTGGCTGCTATCTGGAGGAGATTCATGGCTTCCTTTATCACGGGATTGATCTGCGTCACGTCCTTTTTCACATTTCGTTGCGAAATTTCGAACAGCTTGCTTTCGGCCTCCTGCATCAGGTCGTCCACGTCGCTGGTCTCGTCGAAAGCCTTGTTGGTGACCAATGCGGAAAACCCGATCAGCTCGCGAGCCAGGTATTTTTGTGCAATGATGCGGGCGTGAAATTCAATGTGTGCTGCCGAACCTACTTTTTCGGTCAGTTGGGCGATATAAAGTGGACCTCCGACACTTTCCAAATCGCCCGAACGGCGCAGCTCCTCGGTCACGGTGAGCATGTCTATCGGCTGTTGTTTGCTTGCCAAATTTAGCACTGCCGTGTAGATCTGTTGATGTGTGGTGTCGTAAAAACTTTCGGGCTTGAGGATTTCGCTCACCACCGAATAAGCGTCCTTTTCGAGCATCAGCGCACCCAGCAC
>MKRS01000088.1 GCA_001897035.1 Bacteroidales bacterium 45-6 | reverse complement strand
AAATTCTACAATAACAAAATGGTACGTTTTATAGATTGGGGCATTATTGATTACAAGGAGGCATGGGATCGGCAAACTGAGATCTTCACGGATTTAATCCAGGCAAAAAAGATCCCCGGCTATCTGGATGTTGCCAATCAGCGGCAACAAGTAATTTTCTGTGAGCACCCGCATGTTTATACATTGGGAGCTCACGGAGATAGTTCAAACATGCTTATTCAGGACGAGCGGCTCAAGTCGATTGGAGCCACTTATTATAAAACCGACAGGGGCGGAGACATCACCTACCATGGCTATGGGCAGATTGTGGTTTACCCGATTATAGACTTGGAGGTTTTACATTTGTCATTAAAGCAATACGTGCATTTCTTAGAGGAAGCGGTTATACAAACCCTTCTCCGTTATGGTTTAAAGGCAGAACGTGCCAAAGGAGCAACAGGGGTTTGGTTTGACTACGAAACTCCTTCGGCCCGCAAGATATGTGCGGTGGGAGTTCGGGCCTCGCATTTTGTCACAATGCACGGCATCGCATTCAATGTAGCCACGAATCTTGATTATTTCAGCTATATCAATCCGTGTGGATTTATTGACAAAGGAGTAACGTCTTTGGAGAAAGAATTGGGCAAACCGATAGACATCGATGAGGTGAAAGCCATCCTTAAAGAAGAATTAGGTAAATTGCTACGCTTGTAGCAATTTATTCTTCATTCACTTTTATTTCATAAGAAACCGGAATCGCCTTCAAGAATAGCCCGATAACACCGCAATACTTATCGAAGGAAAGTTCCACGATGCGTTCGAGTTTGGGTAACGGCAAATCTTTTCCGGTAAATTCATATACCACCTTCATTTCTGTGTAGTATTTCGGATCTTCGTCGCGGGCATTTCCCGACACGTGGATTTTCAAGTTGCTCACCTCGATGCGCATTTTTCGCAGCAAGCTCACGATGTCCATCCCCGAGCAGTCGGCAGCCGCCACCAGCAACAACTTTTTAGGGCGTGGCCCGGCATCCTCTCCCCCAGCCTCCACGTCAGTGTCAATCACGATCGTATGCCCGTCCAGCTCCGTTTCGAAGCGGTTCTTGCCTTTCCAAACTGAGGTGATGTTGTGTTCCATAATGTTGATATTTATTGTTGAGGTATGTTTATGGAAAAAACAAGTGGATCAGTGTTTTTGTTCGAAAGGCTTTACTGCTTCTTTTTGCTTCAACAAATCGTCCCTCGATTTACTCATCGTCACGAAATAAACCCCGCCAAAAATCAAGATAGCAGCCAATAGCTTTTCGAAAGTGAATGTATCCATTCCCATCCAAATGGCGACAAAGGAGGCAATGAGCGGTTGGAGGTTGTTGTAGGCCGATATGGTGGTGGGGCGGATGCGTTTTTGCGCCAGCGGGATCATCATAAAGGTCAAAAATGTTGCCCCGAAAAGGATGAAAAGCAACATCCAGTAACCCGTACTTTCACCCGAAACAAAAATAGGGGAAGAAATGGTGGCTTTCCAAGTGAAGGGCAGCAATGCGATAGTGGCAAAGCTAAACATCCATTTCATGATCGTAAGCGGGGAATATTTTAAGGAAAGCGGCTTGGTGATGACCAAATAGAATGCATAAAAGAATTGTGAAGCCACAATGGAAATATTACCGATAGCGCTTCCCGAATTGCCACCTGCCACCAAATGCTTGCCTTGAAGGACTAACCAAATGGCACCCATAGCGCCGAGAAGCACGCCTCCCGCTTTCTTCACCGTGATGGGTTCCTTGAGGATGGCTGCCGCAATCAGCATCGCAAACAAGGGCGTACTCGTGGTAATGATGGAAGCGTCCACTGGCGATGTCTGCTCCAGTCCGAAGGCAAACAGTCCTTGGTTGAGGATCGTGCCGCTAAGCCCACCCACCAACAGAATCAGGAAATCTTTCCTTGTTAGCTTTTCTTGAGGAAAAAACAACGACACCAGCCAAAAGGCCACTGCTGCGAATGTCACCCGAACTGTTGTCAGGGCAAACGGGGTCATGTAGTGATGAAGATAGAGTTCTTTGGTGACAGGAATGTTGAGGCCAAAGATGGTCATCACAAAGAGCATGATTAGGTTGCCTTGCAGCTTGGGCGTAAATTTCATTTGCGGTTGATCGTTTATTAGCTTAAGGACAAATTTGCAGATTTGTAAATCCGCAAATCTGCCATTATTTCAATTACAATGCCAGCATCCGGCTAACGTATTTCCCGATGATGTCGAATTCGAGATTCACCACGGTTCCCGCCTTGATCTGATGAAAATTGGTGAATTCATAGGTATAGGGGATAATGGCTACTTGGAAGGTATTGTCCGTGGGGTTGCAAACTGTGAGACTCACCCCGTTCACCGTCACCGAACCTTTGTCCACCGTGAGGTATCCTTTTTGCGCCATTTCTTTGTTGAAAGGGTATTCGAAGGTAAAATACCAGCTGCCGTTGGCTTCTTCCACGCTGGTGCAGGTGGCCGTTTGATCCACATGGCCTTGCACGATGTGTCCATCCAACCGCCCGTTCATCAACATACTTCTTTCCAAGTTCACTTTGTCCCCGACCTTCAGCAAGCCCAAGTTGGAACGATCCAAGGTT
>MKRS01000087.1 GCA_001897035.1 Bacteroidales bacterium 45-6 | reverse complement strand
TGTAAGGCAATTTGACTTTCGCGAGGAAACGTCCCGTCGGTTTCCCCTACGTGCGCCGTGTCAAGTATATTGTTTATTTTGGCAATATACGTATCCATCGCTTCAAGGTCAAGTTCCGGAAGTGAGCTTTGCTTGTTGTCGGAACAAGAAATTCCGACACAGGATAATGTAAGCAGACAAACGAGTAATAATAAGTAATTGTTTTTCATAGCTTGATTCAATAATATTCCACAGGGGGTTAAAACGAATGCAAATATATCTTTCGGTTTCTGAAACGGCGGGTTAATTTAGGGTTAAAATAGAGTTAACCCCTTGACTAAATTGCTAATTTACCTCATTGCACCCCTATTGATTGACAAAAGGGACTTGCAGAAATTCTCTTTTATAGAAATTTCCGCAAGTCCCGACTTTTTGTATAAATGTATAAATCTGTATTATTTGATTCGGAATGTCTTATTGTCAACGTATTCGATGAAAGAAGCAGGCAAGTTGCCCGGCCGCTCCAAGGACGGATTCCC
The DNA here is from genome assembly GCA_001897035.1 of Bacteroidales bacterium 45-6. GTDB lineage: Bacteria > Bacteroidota > Bacteroidia > Bacteroidales > Dysgonomonadaceae > UBA1309. Next base: position 20,941 of record MKRS01000087.1, on the reverse strand, counting down.
GGCAAATTCGTTGTATCTTTTCCGGGCAGCATCCATTATGCCCAGCTTCAGGTAGGATTCGACCTCATAGCGGAACGCCTCTTCGTCGTTCTCTTCTATTTGATTAAGGATTTTGGATAGATGGATAGCCAACATGTACTTGTGTTCCCTGTAAGATTGGATCAGTGCAGGCATAAAAATGTTTCTCATTTTGTTTTCGAGGAGTAGCTTGATCCTGACGATGGGAGGAAAGTCAACCGATTTCAGAAAGATGCCCCTGGCCGTAATGCTCGCTATCTGCTGAATGGTTTGTTCATCAATCAGTTCGGCAGTGCTTTTATTTGTCAGTCGCATAAAATCGAGATAATCGAAATAAAACTGATCGTCGAGGTCAAACTTGAAATATCCGTTTTTATACACAAGTTGTATTCCGAGCATGTCCGCCAGTATTTTCCGTATTTGGTTCAATGCCACCCCTTTCAGGTTTTTTGCATTTTCGGGTGTTTTATCCGGCCATATTGCCGTATGGATTTCCTGCGAGTCCACCCCTTCGCCATTCTCAATTCCGATAAACAATATGTAAAGGAAAAGTTGCTTAACCTTCGGGCTGAACAAATGGGCGATGTCTCTATTATGAGAATCCATGACTTTGAAATCTCCAAAAACGTAGAGGCTGTTGGGCATGGGAAGAGTTGGAGCTTGTTCCAATCCTTTCAGCTTCTCCATAACCTGTTTTTTCCTTTTGTCTGCCTTTCTTTTCATTCGGAATGTAGGAAATAGAATAATGAGAAGCAGGACGATTGGGACCAACACCCATGGAATCCATTTCTTCATTTCCAAACCGTGTGCATTTGCTGCGGAAATATATTCTTTGGCAACGGGAGGAGAAGCAATGGAATAAATTTTGACTACCGATGAGCCGTTGGGAGCGAACACCTGGGTGGTACAGAATAGCTCATGCGTTTGCTCGTTGTAGTATAGATTGGCATTCGATTCTATTCGTTCGGAGATAAAAGGGATAGAGTCTCCGAGTATTTCGTATTTTCCGTCTTTTATCGAAAATTTGTAGAGCCTGAGATAGGTGTTGGGAATGTATTCGGGATAGCACAAGGTGTAAAAGTAATCGGGATTTTCGGCTTGGATCATATTCCTCACGGTTACAAGTCCAGTTTTGCTCAACGGTATTTCCCAAAGTTTTTTTACTGTTTTTCTCGAATAGTCCACCAGATAGCAGTCATAACTATAGTTTCTGCCCAAGGTTTGGTCACCGGACTGGTTTCCGATGCCTCCAAAAAGGATGGTCTGGTGCGAATTTATTTGTGCCTGGCCCGAATAAAACCGGGGATGAATAATGTCTCCTGAGAATTTTCTTGTAACCCATTCGTCTTTGCGGATATCATACGTTTCGAAGCTGTTGAAATAGCGTTGATTTCCAAATCCGCCAAAGAGGGTAAACTCTTTCAGCGACGGATCGAAAAAAGAAGAATGGTGGTGGTGCTGCTGCGGCAATTGGCGGGAACTAATCTTTTGCCATTGGTAGGTTTGCAAATCCAGCGCCGATATGGAGTTCGAGTTTACCGGTAGATTATTTACCTCGTAAACATAGAGCTTGTGGTTTTGGCTGTCGATGAAGCTATTGCCCAATCGTGTCTCCAATGCCCATGTGTCCTTATATCTTACCGAACTTGTGTTTTTTTGATTCAAGCTGAAAATGAAGGCAGAATCGGCATCAAGGATGATAAATGATTGGTCTTGAACATTGAAAGACACTACGGCCGGTTTGCTCAAGTATTTTTTGCACTGCAATTTCCAGGCATAAGAGTCGTTGATGAGCCAGTCCGGATTTTCGATATAGCCATATTGCTTGCCATCAGTGGCATGAACCACATTTCCAACGTTTTCGTCAAAGTGAAATGCTATTTTCTTGTTTGAGCCTTCTATCTTCAGGTCTCTTATCGCTATTTTAGGCACATCTACATAGCTGTCGTGTTTGCCAAAAATGATGGATGGAGAGAAAAAACTGCTGCCGCCCAGCAACTCCTTTGAGTGATACGCCTGCCTGTTTACAACCAGCGAGATCCGCTTAGCCCGGCTGTCGAACAACAAGCTTAGCCGTTGCCATCTTCTGAAACCAAGGTTATTCTTGTTTACCGGAGCCTGTATCAGAGATTGTTTCCCGACAATGTTGAGTTTGAACAACACATTTGCTCCTTCATTGCTTAAGGTGAGGGAATAGAGGTCATTCGAATGGGGCTCCTGTATATAGCAGATATATCCAAAGGAATTTACATCCAAAACAGAAAGGTCAAAACTGATTTTGAGCGAATCATCAAATCGCGGGGGCTTTTCAGTGAATACAGTGTATGCGGTACGTTTCGATATTAATTCATCATTAGCATGAAACAACAAACCCTGAGCATAATTTTTTATTCCAAAAAGTACGGTCAAGGCCAAAAAAATAAGTATTTTGTGTTTTAGCATAGCACGAAATATTCGATTTAAAACAAAATTACAGTTTTTTTTTGATAGAAAATTGGCTATACAGTTAAAACAGAAAGAGCCTTTGCTCGATGAAATGCTATCTGCAGGGCATTTCTTATCTTATGCAGATAGAACTATGCCTGTTTTCGCTTCAAGCTTATACATGCAATATCTAAGCTCTCCGAAAAATAGTACATCTATGGATTAGGCTAAATTACCGGCTCTTCTGCTCCCTGAATTTTTTGGGAGTCTCGTTGTATTCTTTCCAGAAACATTTGATGAAATAGTGCGATTGGTTGAAGCTTGTCAGATAAGCGATTTCGGCCACCGTGAGGCTGCTGTTGAGGAGCAAGTCGGCGGCTTTGCGGAGACAAAGGCGTTGGGCGTTCGCCCATAAGGAGCTTGAATTTACGATGCAGGACGGTCTTGCTGACATTCATTTCCGAGGCAAACTCGTCGATATTGAAGCCCTCGTCCATGATGCGCCTTTCGATAACCTGGATGGCCTTGTGCAGGAAATCGGGCAGCACCTTTGTCGGTCTCGAATTTGAATTGAATTTGCTTGGAACGAGTCTGGTAGCCGAACGAATCTACAATGACATGGGTGAACAACACCGGCTCAATCTACTTTCTTAACGACATTCCGAGCCACTTCTATCTTGTATTTTTTGCCCTTCATTTTCTCGTCCTTTATGTTGGCCAGCAGTGCTTTTACCTTCAACGAGCGGACAGCCACAAAGGAAATGAAATCCTTCACTTCAATCAGCCCCAGATCTGATTTGTCCAATTTGCCTTTTTGCAAGAAAAATCCGACCATGTCGCTCTTGTTCAATTTGTTTTTCTTGCCGCCGCTCACATAAACGGTCTGGAATTCGGGCCGCTTGGGGAGCGGATTTCCGTCCTTCACACGAAGTATTTCCAAAGGCGGCATATAATCGGGCAACTTGTCTTCCTTGTACGACAGCACGTAGGCCGTTCCCGATGCGTGCATCCTCGCCGTGCGACCGTTGCGATGCACAAACTCGCTTTCTTTCGCCGGAAGATGGTAATGAACCACGTGCTTCATCTCCGGGATGTCCAATCCTCTTGCCGCAAGGTCGGTCGTGACCAAGTAGTTCAAGCTACCGTTCCGGAATTGTATCAGCACCCTTTCCCTGTCGTCCTGATCCATTCCTCCATGATAATAGCCGGTGTGTATTCCTTTTGCATTCAGCAAATCGCTGATGCGCTCGGCCACTTCCCTGTGGTTGCAGAAGATGAGCGCTGGCTCCGAATCGAAACTGCATAGAAGCAGGAAGAGCGATTCGATCTTGTCTTTCTCGGGAGAAATCACCTGCTTGATGGAAAGGCTGTCGGTTCTCTCCTCTTGGGTGTGGTCGAGCATTGCAGGAGAGTTCATCCGGATAAAGTCGGGAATTTGAACATCAGATGTAGCCGAAAGCAAAACCCGCTTCTGCAAATTAGGCAATTGTCCGATAATGCTGCTCATCTGCTCCTGGAAACCCAATTGCAGGGATTTGTCGAACTCATCGAGCACCAATATCTTGATACTGGAAGGATCAAACGATTTCCGCTCCAGATGGTCTGCCAACCGTCCCGGAGTGCCTACAAGCAAGGCGGGAGGATTGCTCAGGTTGTTGAACTCGGTGTCGATGGAATGCCCGCCGTAGCAGACGTTCACTTTGAATGGTGTCCCCATCTTTTTCCACACATGCTCTATTTGCAGAGCCAGTTCGCGCGACGGGGCAATCACCAGGCACTGCACTTTTTTCTCAGCTACATCCAGCAGTTGGAGGATAGGCAGCAGGAAAGCGAGGGTTTTTCCCGAACCGGTGGGGGACAGCAATATGGTATCCTGATTGTTGATTATCGTATCCTGAGCTGCGATTTGCATCTCATTGAGGCTGTCGATTCCCAAATTGGACAGTATAGCTGCGTGCGGGTCTTTTGTATTCATTCGGTAAAGGTACTATTTCCTGTTTAATAAGCCATGCCTTTTTCTTCCGCCTGTTTTTTTACCCGAAACGAAATACCTGCATTCGGACGTGAAAAATCGTTGATCCGAACGCAGGCACTTGCAGTCTGCAAAACATGAAAAAGAAAATATTTATTATTATTTTATTATCAATTTCTGGGTTATGCGATCACCCTTGCTGGTAGAAAATTTCAACAGATACACTCCCGGCCCATAAGACGAAGCGGGAATGTCGATTGCATTGTCGCTTTGAATCCCTTTCAATGAATTGCCGTAAAGCTGCTGGCCAACCAAATTGTAAACGCCGATCGCAACATCCGCCTCCAAGCTCAAGGAGAAGTTGACGCGGATCTGCTTGGTTTCGGCATCAAAATAAGCATCTAATTTCGAGTTGCTTCCATATTGCACGATGGAGGATAGCTTAGCCTGAAGCTTCTGGATGTACCATTGCTGGTTTTCGCTTATCAGCGTATAACCCGTTGTGCCGGAAACCAAACCACTGGTGTATTCGATGATTGGATTACCGTTGATGAAACTTCCGCCGGTGTTGTTGACTGTGCATCCCGACGACACATTCTGCAAGGCATACACATTCCCGGTATTTACTGCCACGATTTTCCACAACTGGTGCGAATCACTCGTGTTGATCGTCTTTTGGGTCAACCCGCTGTTGTATCCGTTTCCGGAAGCGGCCAATCCCGACTTCTTATTGATTAGACGGTAGGTGTCGTTCCCCACAAGATCCACACTCCACAGATGAGCATCTTCGCTTTCAATGGGAGTCCACGACACCAAGGCCGCATTTTCAGTCGAAACAGATCCGTTGACGGCTATGGCATTCTTGGTCTTCTTGTTGAGAAGCATGTAGTAATAATTGTTGTCGGTGACAAATGGCTCGGATGGTTTTTCCGGCTCCACATATTTGAGGGCAGTGTTCAGAAAGCTGATGCGATTCTTCACGTATTGTTTCAAATAATTGACCCCTTCTGCATACGTTTTAAATAGAAATTGCTCTTGATAAACCCTCGTGTTGAGTATTGGCCACAAGTTCGAGCTGAAATTCAATTGCTGCGACTGGTCAATCAAAGTGGCTGTGGAGGTGATAAAATCGGTCAATTCGGTTTCCATGTTTTTATTCACCAGCTCGTTCCATCGTTTACAAACGGCTTGCTGAAACCATTCGTCTTTATACAACTGCTCGATCCAGGTGCGCGGATTGTGTGCAGAATTGCGCATAAGTTTGTTCACGGCATCACCCAGACGGCTGTCGTTGTTGAAGGCAATGTCGTAGTCCCACATGGGTCCAAAAAACAGTTTGTCGTTGTTTCGTCTTTTATAGACATAAGTGCTCCAGAACGAATCGGAATTTCCGGTAAGCTCACAACCGATGTACCAATTGACAAGGCTTGTGGTGTCCACCTTAGCCCGGTAGCCAAACACCGGATCTTTGAAGTCGGCCGAGAAAAGCCGGTTCTCAAAGTCTGCAATGTAATTCTGAATATAGGTCATTTGCTGGCTGGTGATTTGGCTGTCGTCGGGCGATTTCACCGTAATTTTCAACCCCTGACCAGTGGTGAACCACACCGGTTCGGATGCGGCAAAGCCATCGATTTCGAGGAGATATCCGCCAGTAATGGCTTGTGGATCCACCACGGTGGAGTCCAATTCATCGATATTGACCCGCTTCGTATTCACTTCAATCTGGTCCGACAACATGTAATTGCCCAAGAATTGGCCATTCAATGTTAGATCGACAAATTTGACGGAAGGGGTGAATTCCAATCCCAGGAAATTGCTTATTTTGTAAGCAAGTGCATTTCGCATCAAGGTTTTATCCGCATGATTAGCCAGTAGCGTCCAGCTTTTGGCCTTAGCCGGCAGATTGAAGATATTGTATTTCTTGTCCAGCTTGATGCGGTAGGGCTTTTTGGGAAATTCCCAAGTGGAATTTCCCCTACCCCGGATTTCGGTCACCATATCTAATTTTTCGGAAGCATCGCTGCTTACGATGGTTATTCGGCCTTTCAGATAATCCTCCTTGCTGGTCACGGGCGTGTTGCCATCGGTGTTGATATATATGGCAGGCAAGTTTGTTTTTTGACTCTGCGAATAAGCTTTTGACACAAACATATTTGCTGCAAGAATCAATAGACAAGCCGTCAATGCTCTTGTTCTTGGATATGCAGGCAAAAAACGCAAAGGAGCTAAGAATTTCATTTAGTATAAGAATTTTAGGGTTATTGTGATTTACGATTACTTTTCAAGTGCATAAATATAGTGACTTTCAGCCAATACAATCCATTTTTGAAGAAAATAATCGGTTTTTATGTGTAAAAATTACGCTTTTCGGAAAATTCCGTTCAATCTCCACTTTTTTTGGCATTTACCGAATAAGATTTCCCCTTTTCAGCATCAAAGCTGTTCAGGTAATATTCTCCGTCCCGGGCTTGAATGGGTGATGCTCCATCAATCTGGACAGGAACACTTGTCCTGAGCACGCACTTTCCTCCGATCACCGATTTGACGACAGCACTTGTGAGCTTTCCTTTTCCCCATCGGATGTTCACCTCAAAATTGCCTCTCGCTTTCAAACCCGAAACGCTTCCCGACGGCCACGCATCAGGCAAGGCTGGCAGCAAATGGATTTCGTGCAAATGGCTTTGGAGCAACATTTCGACGAAACCTGCCGTCGCTCCGAAGTTTCCGTCGATTTGGAAAGGGGGATGCGCATCGAAAAAGTTAGGATAGGTGCCGCCAGCTCTCCGGTTGACACTTTCCGGCCCATTGTATTTCATAATTTCACGGATCATCTTGTAGGCATGGTTTCCATCCAGAAGGCGGGCTGCAAAGTTTATTTTCCAGGCTTTGCTCCAGCCAGTCCCGTCGTCGCCTCTCAATTCAAATGTCCTTGCGGCGGCTTTTGCCAGATCGGGAGTTCGCATGGGCGAAATGTCGCGTCCAGGATGAAGCCCAAACAAATGGGAAGTATGCCGGTGATGCGGATCAGTCTCCTCATATTCCTTGCTCCATTCAAGCAATTGCCCTTTCGAACCGATGTGGTAGGGATACAATTTTGCCCGCTTTTCCACCAATTGTTTCCTGAATCCCTTGTCGATACCCAAAGTTTCGGAAGCTTCTATCAAATTGGTGAACAAATCGCGGATGATAGCCATGTCCATCGTGGTGGCTTCTGACAATGAAATAGCTTTCCCTTCATACCGAAAAAGGTTTTCTGGGGTAGTGGAAGGTGCCGTTATCAGGTAACCGTCTTTCTCGACCAACCAATCGAAACAAAACAGGGCGGCTTGCTTCATAACCGGGTAGGCCTCGTTTTGCAGAAATTTCTTGTCGCCCGTGTAGGCATAGTGCTCCCACAAATGTTGCGACAGCCAATTGGCAGCCATGTACCAGTTTGCCCAAACAGGGTCGCCGTCGCCGTGGTCTCCGACGGGATTGCTGATGCACCAAATGTCGGAATTGTGGTGCGCGACCCACCCACGGGCGTTGTAGTATTGTTGGGCAGTGACTTTCCCTGTCTTGGAAAGGTTCTTGATATACTCCATCAAAGGCAAATGCAGTTCGGATAAGTTGGAACTTTCAGCAGGCCAATAATTCATTTGAGTGTTGATGTTGATCGTATAGTTGGAACTCCATGGAGCACGAAACTCCTTGTTCCAAATTCCTTGCAAGTTGGCAGGGACACCTCCCGGACGGGAGCAGGAAATAAGCAGGTAACGGCCATAGTTGAAATACAATTCTTCCATTTTGGGATCGTAGTTGCCATAAGAATATACCCGCAGGCGAAGATCGGAAGGCATATTTTTGTTGGCCAAATTGTGAGCCGTATCCGTCAAATCGAGCTTTACCCGGTTGAAGTATAATTGGTAATCAGCAACATGTTTCGCCAAAATGCGATCGTAAGACGAAGACAAGGCGCCCTTCAACGCTTTTTCCGATATCGCCTTTTCGTCCCGCCCTTCACTGTCGGGACATTTGAATGGGCCGTTGTAGCTGGTCGCCGAACTAAGGTAAAGTGTCACTTCGCTGGCATCTTTCACATGGATGCCGTCGTTATCGGCCAAAACCGTTCCCCCTTCGTTCACAGCCTTCAGCAAGGTTTGGAAACGCATTCCGCCGCAACCGGAGGCATCTTCCCAAACAACGGGCTGACGCCCTTCCTTGTTATAATAGCTGGGATCCAACCGAACGGGGGCTTTCCCGTTCATTGTCAATTGACTGCCATCGAAGGGTGTAACCGTATTTTTGAGTTGGCTTGTGAGGCTAATATCCAAATTGAGCATCGAGGACTTGCTCGACTTTATCTTTACAACCAGCACGCTATCGGGAAACGACACGAAGATCTCCCTGGAAAAGTTTACGCCGCCTTGCTCAAACCGAGTAAGAGCTACGGCCTTGCTCAAATCCAATTCCCTGTAATAATTATAGGCATCTCCTTTCGTGGCAAAGGTTTGTTTGATGTTCAAATCTCCCATCGGGAGAAAGCTTTCGGAATAATCACCTTGCATTTTTTTGCAAAGATCCATCGCCGTTTGAAAATCATTCTTAGCCAATGCTTCCCGTATCGGCTTCAGGTATTTCGGGGTTTCGGGGTTCACATTATTCTCTTTCGGCCCGCCTGACCACAAGGTTGCCTCATTCAGCTGAATCAATTCGTTGTCGATGCCACCGAAAACCATGGCACCGATCCGCCCATTGCCCACAGGCAGGGCCTCGGTCCACTCCTTTGCGGGTTTCTCGTACCAAAGTTTAGACGACTCTTGTGCATACAAGCCAACAAGAGAAAGAGAAAGCATAATAGAAATCGCAGATTTTCTTGCCATTAAATTTAAAGTTTAGATTGTATCTTATTATATTATTAGTAAGTAATTACAAACATAAATTGTCGTACTTTTTTAAACGCAAGACATAGCCAATAGCTATTGGCTTACACATTTTACGGCTATAAATAATTCCCATTACTTAAATTACAAAATAAAGGATAATAAACGAGATAGATTGTTCCTTTTCGTTCAAAATACCGCTACTTTTGATTCAATTTTACAATAATTGCGGTGAAGCACGGGGGAAAAAGGCGAAGAAGAAATGCATCCGGAGGATATTGCCATAAAATAAAAACTCACCCAAGGTATGTTCTATGGAAATTCGATTCGAAAAACAATTTTTCGATCAGCCCAAAAACAACATTGGCCGGACAAAGGGAAACCCCAAGCCCGGCCAATGGCCTATTTCTTTAGAATAATGACTTATCCTACACTTCCTTCCAAACTGATTTGAAGCAGCTTTTGCGCCTCCACGGCAAATTCCATCGGCAGGTTTTGCATCACCTCTTTTGCATAGCCGCCCACGATGAGCGCAACAGCATCTTCCGTGGAAATTCCACGCTGGTTGCAATAAAACACCTGGTCTTCGCTGATCTTGGAAGTGGTCGCTTCGTGTTCCACAATACCTGTTTGGTTGCGGATGTCGGAATACGGGAAAGTGTGGGCACCACATTTGTCACCCACCAGCAAGCTGTCGCATTGTGAGTGGTTGCGGGCATTCTCGGCTCCGGGAGAGATTTTCACCAATCCGCGGTAGCTGTTTTGGCTCTTGCCTGCCGAAATTCCTTTGGAAACAATACGACTCCGGGTATTTTTTCCGATATGCACCATCTTGGTGCCGGTGTCCGCTTGCTGGTAATTGTTGGTTACGGCCACCGAATAGAATTCGCCTACTGAATTATCGCCCGCAAGGATGCAGGATGGGTATTTCCACGTGATGGCCGAGCCGGTTTCCACCTGTGTCCAGGATATTTTAGAGCCGTTTCCCTTGCAGATGCCGCGTTTGGTGACAAAGTTATAAACCCCGCCTTTTCCTTCTTTGTCTCCGGGAAACCAGTTCTGCACGGTGGAATATTTCACTTCGGCATGTTCCATGGCAATGATTTCCACAATAGCGGCATGAAGCTGGTTTTCGTCACGCATCGGGGCTGTACACCCTTCGAGATAGCTCACGTAAGAATTGTCGTCAGCCACGATGAGCGTCCGCTCGAATTGTCCCGTGTTGGCTGCGTTGATGCGGAAGTAGGTGGACAATTCCATCGGGCAGCGCACGCCTTTCGGGATATACACGAAAGAGCCGTCGCTGAACACGGCCGTATTAAGGGCGGCAAAATAATTGTCGCGGTAAGGTACCACCGAACCGAGGTATTTTTTCACTAAATCGGGATGCTCTTGAACGGCTTCGCTAAACGAGCAGAAAATAATTCCTTTCTCGCCCAATGTTTTCTTGAAGGTAGTTTTAACCGACACGCTGTCCACCACGGCATCCACGGCCATCGTGGTCACACCAGCAAGCATTTCCCGTTCGTGCAATGGTATTCCGAGTTTCTCGAAAGTTTTCAGCAATTCGGGATCCACCTCGTCCAAGCTTTTGGGCCCGTCTTTCTGTTTTGGTGCAGCATAGTAGCTGATCGACTGATAGTCGATATTCGGGATTTTCAGCTGCGCCCAATCAGGTGTCTCCATGGTGAGCCAATGCCTATAAGCCTTGAGCCGGAATTGGAGCATCCATTCTGGTTCGTTTTTTTTCTGGGAAATCAAACGAACCACATCCTCACTGAGACCAATGGGGATGATTTCGGTTTCAATGTCGGTCACAAAACCATATTTGTATTCACTTGTGGTGATGTCTTCTATTATTTTGGTCGAATCTTCTTGCATTTTGAGTATAAATGTTTAAATGAATGATAAACAGGCGACAAACAGTCCTTATTATTGCAAAGATACAGATAATTTGCCATAAACGAGGAAGATGCCAGTCGATTTGCATGTTGAATAATGCCTTTTTTAAACATACGTATTACCCTATTTGTTCTAAGTGGAGGGAAAATTTGAAAGATCCGGCAAAAACCTATGCAACTTTCTGTTTTTATTTTACTTTTGCACCCGATAGAACTATTTTCACTTGTAGTTAGTTTATTAATAAGGTAAAGTAAAACACTTCTTTCAACATGATTTCTTCCTCTGAAAGCCCTTATTTGCAGTTCGATAGAGAGCGGTGGGCTTCCCTGCGCGATTCCGAACCAATGACTTTAACCAAGGAAGAAGTTGAAAGACTCCGGGGCATCAACGACGAGTTGTCGATGGACGAAGTGAGAGACATCTATCTTCCTCTCTCACGCCTTTTGAATTATTATCTGAATGCGCGCCACAACCGCCAGTCGGTGCTGATGAAATTCCTCAAGCAAGAGGAGCAGCACATTCCCTTCATCATCAGCGTTGCCGGAAGTGTTTCGGTGGGAAAAAGCACCAGTTCGCGCGTGCTTCAAGCATTGCTGAGCCATTGGAAGGAGAGCCTGAAGGTGGCCTTGGTGACTACAGATGGGTTCCTGCACCCCAATTCGGTGCTGGAGGAAAAGGGCCTGATGCTCAAAAAAGGGTTTCCTCAGTCCTACGACACCCGCAAACTGCTCCAGTTCGTGATGGACGTCAAGTCGGGAAAACGCCACTTGCAAGCGCCCAAGTATTCGCACCTCACCTACGACGTGATTCCCAACGAATACTACGAGATAGACCAGCCCGATATTCTGATCCTGGAAGGCCTGAATGTGCTCCAGAGCAGCTCCGACTATCCCCATTCGGACAAATCCCACGCCTTTGTCTCCGACTTTGTCGATTTCTCCATCTACGTCGATGCTGAGGAAGAGCAATTGGAAGAATGGTACATTTCCCGTTTCTTGAAATTGAGGGAGGGCGCTTTCACCAATCCTGAATCCTACTTCGTAAATTACTCGCGCCTCACCACCCAGGAAGCAATCCTGACAGCAAAAACCGTGTGGAGAGAGATCAACCTGCAAAACCTCCGTCAAAATATCTTCCCAACCCGCGACAGGGCAAATCTGATCCTGCACAAAGGACCCGAACACATCATAGATTCGGTAAAACTCCGAAAATAGGGAACCCACTGTTAAAGAAATGAAAATAGTGTGTAATGCGCTATTTATTTTGTTTCTTTGCACCAAATTTAGGGTATCTGTACCCGGTTTCAGGCAATCAGTATTTGCGTGAAATTTTGGACCTACGATAATAACGGAATCATGTCGAATAAACGCCGGCAAATTAAATCGACAACAATTTTCAACGCCAAGGTGACCACTACGATCAGCATATCCTTGGTGTTGTTCTTGCTCGGGTTGACCCTCCTCACCGCCTTCACGGGCAGGGGAATTTCTGCATTTGTTAAAGAGAATCTGACAATATCAGTTGTCATATCCGGTGATATGGACAAGTCTGCCACCAGCAAGCTGCAGACCGCCATCCAGAAAAAAAAGTACGTCAAGTCGCTCCGTTTTATAGGCAAGGAAGAGATCAAGAAGCAGTTGGTGGAAGATTTGGGACGCGATCCCGAAGAGGTGCTGGGCTACAACCCTGCATCAGACTGTTTCGACATCAAACTCAAGCCGGAATATGCCAACCCCGACAGCATCAAGGTAGTTGAAAAGGATCTGAAAGGGCTGAATTTGGTAAAAAACGTCATGTACAGTGCCGACGACCTGCGCATGGTGAATACCAACCTGTCGCGCATCGGAGCGGGGCTATTGGTGCTGGCCATCGTGTTGATGGTCATATCCTTTGCGTTAGTCCAAAACACAATCCGGTTGAACATCTATTCTCGCCGCTTCCTCATCAACACGATGCGGCTGGTGGGCGCCACCAATAGCTTCATCCGCAAGCCGTTTGTAACAGGAATGATCGTTTCCGGAATCGTTGCGGCCTTCTTGGCCAATCTGGGCATATTGGGCCTGGTTTACTACTTCCAGCAGGAATACCCGGACTTGCTCACGATCATCGACATCAACAATTTGTTCATCGTGTTTGGAGCAGTATTGGCCTTAGGTATTTTGTTGACGTTTGTGGCAACAGTATTTGCCGTCAACCGTTACCTGAGAATGAAGACAGACAAGTTTTACTACATATAAAAAACTAAAAATCAATTGAGAATATGGACAAAAAGATTTTTGCCTTTGGCAAGCTTAACTTCATTATCTGCGCCATAGCAGTGCTTATTATCATTGTGGGCTTTATCTTGATGACAGGTAAAGGGTCTTCGATTGAGGGCGGATTTCAGCCGGATATTTTTAGTACACGCCGCATCGTGGTTGCACCTGTCACTCGCTTTGTTGGTTTTATAATAATGATTGGAGGCATCTTAATGCCAGCAGACTGGAACAAAAAGAAGGAGGGAAATAAATAATGACTGTATTCCAAGCCATTATCATCGCCATCGTGGAGGGATTGACGGAGTTTCTCCCTGTCTCTTCCACTGGACACATGATTATCGCAGAGTCTATCCTGGGTGTTCCACCATCGGAATTTGTGAAAGCATTCACGGTCATCATCCAGTTCGGAGCCATCCTCTCTGTGATCGCCCTCTATTGGAAACGGTTTTTCCAATCCTGGACATTCTACTTGAAATTATTCATCGGGTTTATCCCTGCCCTCATTCTGGGAGGATTATTCAGCAAGAAAATCGATGCGCTCTTGGAGAGCGTGGAAGTCGTGGCCATCATGCTGGTCGTGGGCGGCGTCATCATGCTCTTTGTTGACAAGTGGTTCAACAGGCCAACCCAACCAGAAGGTAAGGAAATAAGCTCAAAGAATGCGTTCATCGTTGGCTGCTTTCAATGTATCGCCATGATTCCGGGAGTTTCCCGCTCCATGGCCACCATCGTGGGAGGTATGACACGAGGACTCACCCGCAGGGATGCTGCCGAATTCTCGTTTTTTCTGGCTGTACCCACCATGGCCGCAGCCACAGCCAAGAAAGTGTACGACTTAGTGAAAGTGCAAGGCGGCGGTCACTTCGACTTCGATTTCTCGCTGCTACATGAGAATTTGCCGATTCTGATTATCGGAAACATAGTGGCCTTCGTTGTGGCCATCTTAGCCATCAAATTCTTCATAGGATTTGTCACAAAATACGGCTTCAAAGCATTCGGTGTTTACCGTATCATTGTAGGAGGAGCCATTCTTATTTTGCTCCTTTTGGGACATAACCTGACAATTGCATAATGAATTTTATAGAAGGCGAAATTTTATATTTTGACAAACCGCTTGACTGGACATCGTTTGCGCTGGTAAAAAAAATACGCAACGGACTGACCCGCAAGTTGAACGTAAAAAAACTGAAAGTGGGACACGCTGGCACGCTCGACCCATTGGCCACCGGAGTGATGATAATATGCACGGGGAAAAAGACCAAACTCATCGAGTCGTTCCAATATCAGGACAAAGAATACGTTGCCGCAATCAGGCTTGGAGCCACCACCCCGTCGTTCGACCTGGAAACTGAAATAGATCAGACCTTCGAAACGTCTCATATAACCAAAGAGTTGGTGGAAGAGACCTTGAAGAAATTTGTGGGAGCCATCGAGCAAATTCCTCCCAGTTTTTCGGCCTGCAAGGTAAATGGCAAACGTGCTTACGACTTGGCCCGCGAGGGAAAGGAAGTGGAGCTGCAATCGAAACTCTTAGTGATTGACGAAATCGAACTTCTTGCGTTTGACCCGCAGGAAATATCCATCCGTGTGGTTTGCAGCAAAGGTACCTACATTCGGGCATTGGCCCGCGACATAGGTCAGGCATTGAACTCGGGAGGTCATTTGGTTGCTTTGCAGCGGACACGAATCGGGGAGATCCGTGTAGAAGATTGCATGAAAACAGATGAACTCGACTCTTTTTTCGAAAAAATAGACCCAACGGTTTTGGAAACCGTAGAAACACATTAATATTCAAACAACCGGGTGAAGAACCATTCTCTTTGCCAGGTGCAATAAATACATAACAAACAGATATACAATAATATATGAAGCTATCTCAATTTAAGTTTGACCTTCCGGATGAATTAATTGCCAAATACCCAGCAAAACACAGAGATGAATCCCGCATGATGGTGGTGCATCGCAAAACAGGTGAAATAGAACACCGGACGTTCAAAGACGTTCTGGATTATTTTGACGACAAAGACGTGTTCGTGATGAACGACACCAAGGTGTTTCCGGCCCGCCTGTATGGCAACAAGGAAAAAACCGGTGCCAAAATCGAAGTTTTCCTCCTCCGGGAGTTAAACCCCACCCTTCACTACTGGGATGTGCTGGTGGATCCGGCACGCAAAATACGGATCGGTAACAAACTCTATTTCGGAGAAAACGACTCGATGGTGGCCGAAGTGATCGACAACACCACTTCCCGCGGCCGCACCCTCCGTTTTCTATACGACGGGTCTTCCGAAGAATTTAAGCCTACTCTATATTCCTTGGGCGAGACACCTATCCCCAAATATTTAGGCCGTGGCGAGGAAGCCATCGACAAGGAACGCTACCAAACCATCTTCGCCAAGAACGAAGGAGCCGTAGTGGCACCAGCTGCCGGACTTCACTTCAGCCGCGAACTAATGAAAAGGATGGAAATCAAGGGCGTTGACTTCACCTTCATCACACTCCATTCGGGATTGGGAAACTACCGCGAGATAGACGTGGAGGATCTGACAAAACACAAAGTGGATTCCGAACAAATGATCGTTACGGACGAAACCGCCAACCACGTGAACAAAGCCAAGGACAACGGCAACAAAGTGTGTGCGGTGGGAACTTCGGTGATGCGCGCGGTGGAAACCATCGTTAGCACCAACGGCCATCTGAAGCCAGCCGACACCTGGACAAACAAGTTTATCTTCCCGCCTTACGACTTCACCGTGGCCGATTCGTTGATAACGAATTTCCACCATCCCCAAAGCCCGCTGTTGATGATGACCACAGCTTTCGGCGGATACGACCTCATCATGAACGCTTACACCTTGGCGGTGAAAGAAGGCTATCGGTTTGGCACGTATGGAGATGCCATGCTAATCATCTAAGATGCAGGTTTACCTTGGTTTAGGATCAAATATGGGGTCTCGCGAAGAAACTTTGCAGGCAGCCATTCAACTGATAAACGAGCGGATTGGGAAAGTAGTTTCCCGATCCGCTTTTTATGATACTACACCCGAAGGCTTTCAATCGGAACATCGTTTCCTGAATGCAGCCTGTGGCGTGGAAACGCCTCTATCACCCTTGGATATTCTTGATAGGACAGAAGCTATCGAAAAGGAATTGGGAAGAATGTCGAAGTCATCTGCCGGAATATACCACGACCGAACTATCGATATTGACATTTTGCTTATGGAGAATCAGATCATTGAGTCGGAAAGGTTGACCGTTCCCCATCCCCTGATGCACGAAAGGGACTTTGTGCTGAAACCTTTGAGCGAGATTGCCCCGGAGACGGTGCATCCCGTGCTGGGGAAAAGTGTGAAGGAGCTGGCGGAAGCAGGGAAACCTACCTGAACACAATATCTTTTATCACCTCCATCCCCGCATGTTTGTTGAGCTTTTTGACAAGGTTGTGGCGGTTGATGATAAGTTCGGAACGAAGCACCGACGAGGACACATGCACATGAAGTATGGAGTTGCGGATGTAGAGGTTGGTGGTGTAGGACGCGATGGAAGCCCCCAACAGCTCCTCCCAGCCGTTCAGGATGCGGTTTTCGCCCAACTTCTTCTGAAAAACTTCGTTCTCCGAAAAAAACTGGCTCAACACTTCGCCTATCGATTCTGTATTCTTTTTCCGCATATCCGTTTGATCTATTCTTCCGATTGCAACTGCTCCACCTGCCCGTTATCCACACGGTAGAGGTGGAAGTTTTGGTTCACCTTCTTGAGGATGTCGTCGAGGTATTTCCGATTGGTGTCGGTGATGAATATTTGCCCGAACTTGTCTTCCGACACAATCTGGATGATTTGCTCCACCCGCTGCGAATCGAGCTTATCGAAAATATCATCCAAGAGCAAGATGGGCGTCGTGTAGCCCATGCGGGCCATCATGTCGAATTGTGCGAGCTTCAGGGCGACCACATAAGTCTTGTTTTGCCCCTGCGATCCGACGCGCTTGATGGAATATTCGCCGATGCGCATCTCCAGGTCGTCCTTGTGAATGCCGACGGAAGTGTATCCGAGTATTTGGTCCCTACTGCGCTTTTCCTTGAGCAGGGGCTGCAATTCGCCCTCATTGAGGTGCGATTCGTATTCAAACTGGATGTTTTCGTCGGAAGATGCGATCCGGCGATAGTATTCTTGAAAAACGGGAGTGAAATCCTCCACAAACTTTTCCCGTTTCGAGTGTATCACTTTGCCCTCAAGGGCCAGTTGCTCTTCCCATATCTCAAACAAGCTCTCTTCCACCGGATAATCCGACTTGAGAAGAGCGTTACGCTGCATCAAAGCCTTGTTGTAGCGGATCAGCGATTGCAAGTATTCCTTATCGAATTGCGACAGAATAACATCCACGAACTTTCGACGAAGCTCGCTTCCTCCGGCAATAAGCTCCGTGTCGGCCGGCGACACAATCACCAAAGGCAACACACCTATATGCTCCGAAAGCCGCTCGTATTCGCGCTTGTCACGCTTAAATTGCTTTTTGTGCTTGTGGCGGATGCTGCAAAAAAAGTTTTCGCGCCGCTCCTCTTCAAACAGGTAGTTTGCCTGCAACAAAGCAAATTCCTGCTTGTGCGAAATATTTTGTGTGTCAATGGGATTGGAATGGCTCTTGCAGAACGACAAATAGTAGATCGCATCCAGCAGGTTGGTCTTCCCCATGGCGTTTTTTCCGAGAAAATAATTGATTTTCGGGGAAAAATCGAGGTCGGCCTGCTCGATGTTCTTGAAATGAAGTACTGAAAGGTGTTCCAAAATCATAGGCTGATGCACAAAGTGAATCACAAATGTACGAATTTATCGGTTCAGATGGAAATGAGAATGATTCTCCAAAATGCTTTCGAAATTCACCCCCACCCCACCCTTCGCTTGCCAAGAAAAACAAAGCCGAGTGAACCTTCAAGAAAATAGGCTACCTCAGGGAAGCCATCTTCCATCTCTTCATTTAGGAAAATATTCGATAAAAAACCACCTATTTAAAAAATAACGGGCGAAATTTTCTTTATAAACATAAAACTATTACTTTTGCATCTGCTTAAAAAGAAACCTAAAAAGCATAATATACATATATTTATGACAAAAACGAGAAAAGAACAGGACGAAGAAAGAGTCGGAAAAGAATGGGAATCGGTAAACGAAGCCGTTCTGAAATCAGAAAATTTCCTTGAAAAAAATCTAAAACCTATCTCGATAGGACTCGCCGTGATTGTTGCTGCCGTGCTTATCTATTTTGGAGTCAAGCAGTTCTATCTGGATCCGAGAAACGAAAAAGCACAAGCCGAACTGTTCAAAGGTGAAGAATATTTCCGTGCAGAACGCGACTCCATCACCCTTTTCGGAGATGGAAAAGGCTTTGACGGAATGGTAGCCTTCATCAACGAATATGGTTCCACAAAGGCTGGAAACGTAGCAAAGGCTTATGCCGGTATCTCGTATGCTCGCCTTGGAAAATACGAAGAAGCATTGAAATTCTTGAAAGGTTTCAGTGGCGACGACGAATTGATTTCCCATGCCGTGCAAGGTGCTATTGGAGACTGCTACGCCGGTCAAAACAAGCTGGAAGAAGCTGCTTCACAGTTTGAAACAACTGCCAAGAAAGCTGACGACCCGCTGTTGAGCCCGATCTACTACAAGAAAGCAGGCCTCGTTTACCGTCAGTTGAAAAACAACGACAAGGTGATTGAAATCTTCACGAAGGTCAAGAACGATTATATGAACTCGCCCGAAGCTGTCGAAGCTGACAAATATATTGGCGAAGCTCAATTGTTGAAAAAATAATCTCCTCGGGAGAAGCTTAAGATAACAAAGAAAGTTTCGTGATTCCAACGGAACTTTTTTTGTTATTATATGCAACCACATCAAAAAAAGGACAAGATATTATGGCAACAGCATACCACAACCTATCTTCTTACGATGCCTCCAAAATGCCTGACGGCAAAAACATGCGTGTAGGCATCGTGGTTTCGGAATGGAACGAAGACATCACATTCGCCCTGCGCGACGGCGCCTGCAAGGTGCTTGCAGAAAACGGAGTGCTTGCAGAAAACATCCTGGTGGACTATGTTCCCGGCAGTTTTGAACTCATTTATGGCGCGCAAGCCATGGCCGAAGCTCACCAGTTGGATGCAGTGATCGTTATCGGATGCGTAGTTCGCGGGGGAACTCCACATTTCGAATACGTTTGCAGCGGGGTCACTCAAGGCATAGCGCATCTAAACACACTGTATGGCATTCCCTTCATATTCGGACTTTTGACCACGGACGACATGCAACAGGCTATTGACCGTGCCGGAGGAATTCATGGCAACAAAGGCGATGAAGCCGCAGTGACAGCAATAAAAATGATTGATTTTTCTTGGAGAAATAAAATCTAATCGCTATCTTTGCATCGCAATTGAAAAAAGGGCAGTTACCAGAGTGGCCAAATGGGGCTGACTGTAACTCAGCTGGCTTTCGCCTTCGGTGGTTCGAATCCATCACTGCCCACAAAATTCAATGATGCGGAAGTAGCTCAGTTGATAGAGCATTAGCCTTCCAAGCTGAGGGTCGCGGGTTTGAGCCCCGTCTTCCGCTCTATAAAGAGGAAGAGATTCTGTTTGAATCTCTTCCTCTTTTTATTCTACTTGGTTCCATTTCTGGAAACAACTTATCCACACCGCAATCCATTCTGGTACAGAAGAAAAAGAGTAAAAGAAGCAACTCCTTTTACTCTTGTCTGGAATAGAATGGCTTTTCTTTCACTCAGAAAGCCCTATCGTTGTTAGTGAGACGAAGATTCAATGTATCGCCCGACGAACGACTTCACCCTACTGGTGTATTCGGCCGTGTGGTCCCAATAGGCTTGGGCGTGAGCCACTCCGGGAATCACCCAAAGTTGCTTGACCCCTTTTTTTGCCCCGTAAAGCTTATACACCATCCATGTTGGGACGTAGGTGTCACTTCCGCCGTGAATAAAAAACATGGGCTGCTTGCACTTCTTGATTTGCTCCAAAGGCGATGCTTCCTTGAAGTTCCATCCTAACTTAAGGTCCGCATAGAGGGAAGTGGTGTACAACAAGGGAAATGCCGGAAGATGAAAATCGGATTTGAGCTTGTATGCGAACTCGTCCCACACACTGGTGTAACCGCAATCTTCAACGAAGCACTTCACGTTGGGAGGAAGTTTTTCGCCAGAGGTCATCATGGTCGTTGCCGCACCCATCGAGATGCCGTGGATAACTATCCGGGTGCTATCCCCGAACCGAGACTTCACTACATCTATCCAGCGAAGGGCATCCAGCCGGTCTTTCCATCCCATTTGAATATATTTTCCTTCGCTCTTGCCCTGTCCCCTCAGATCGGGCAGGAGCACATTGTAGCCCATCTCTTTGCTATATAAATAACCAATCATCAGCATACGGATCGAATTGTCCGTATAACCATGGATGGCAAGGGCCGACTTGTCGCAATGCGGGTTGGGTGACGGAATGTAGAGC
>MKRS01000086.1 GCA_001897035.1 Bacteroidales bacterium 45-6 | reverse complement strand
TATCTTTGAAAATGAAATAACCGCAACATTTATGCACTATTCTTTTTTTATCAATATGCAGGCCGTAGTTCCCATGAGGCGTGAGCCGAAGGAAACTTCCGAAATGGTGAGCCAGCTTCTTTTCGGTGAATTTGGCTGCGTGTTGGAAACGAGCGACTCTTTTGTCCGTATAAAAAACCACTACGATGCTTATGTAGGATGGGTAGATGCTAAAATGGTTCTCGGCATTTCCAAAGAAGAACACGATGCCCTTCTCGCCGGACCGGCTGGCAGGATCTGCCAGCCGATGGTTGAAGCCACCAACGAACTCGACAGTACCACCTTGAGGCTTCCTGGAGGTGCGCTCTTGCCGTGTTATGATGCGGAGGCGGGTACTTGCAGTTTGGGCGAAAAATTCAGATATAAGGTGTCCTCCCAGTTTGTGGTTGAGACGGTTGCTGCCAATCCGGCTGCAATAGCTGCCACTGCCCGCCAGTTTCTGAACGCCCCTTATCTGTGGGGGGGCAAGAATGTCTTTGGAATCGATTGCTCGGGCTTGGTGCAGGTTGCAGCTTCTGTAAACGGGTATTTGCTTCCTCGGGATGCGAGCCAGCAAGTGGAAGTAGGCCGGCAGATCATGCTACTGGGCGATACGTCTCCCGGCGATCTGGCCTTTTTTGAAAAAAACGGGAAAATCACTCATGTGGGGATTCTACTGTCTCCGGCAACAATCATTCATGCTTCTGGCCATGTGAAAATCGAAAAGATTGACGATATAGGCATCATTTCTTCCGCTTCGGGTGAATACACACATCACCTTGCTGCTATCAGAACCTTGTTTCAGTCTGTATGATGCCGATTGCTTATTTTTAATTTTATAGTTAAATTTTTATAATATATCCTCTTCGGATAAACCAAACCCCAAGGTATTATTGTTAGAATCAAAAGTAATTTAAGTTGAAATTTACACCTCATTAAGCAATTATTCGACTTTGCCGATATGCAATCATGAAAATAATAGATATATTTGTCATTGTATTGTGGGGTTATTCTCTAACTTTGAAAGCATATCGCAACATTTAAAAGCATATTGCAATAATTATATGTCAAAATAGTATATATGGCTCTCGTCTTTTTGTCCGCAATCGCTTGTTTTTGTGACAGATACGTGTTTTAGAATTAAAGTATTTTAGGTAATTAATATTAGAACTTTTTTTAGCATTACATGAAGAAAATTGCATTAGTATCGGGAATTACGGGCCAGGATGGCTCCTTCCTTGCGGAATTTTTGATCGAGAAAGGGTACGAAGTACATGGCATCCTCCGCCGTTCCTCATCGTTCAATACAGGGAGAATCGAGCATTTGTATCTGGACGAATGGGTTCGGGACATGAAAAAGAGCCGTCTGGTGAATCTCCACTACGGTGACATGACCGATTCGAGTTCTTTGATCCGCATCATCCAGCAGGTGCAGCCGGACGAAATCTACAACTTGGCGGCGCAAAGCCACGTGAAGGTGTCTTTCGATGTTCCCGAATATACTGCGGAAGCAGATGCGATCGGAACGCTCCGCATGTTGGAAGCTGTCCGCATCCTTGGCTTGGAAAAGAAGACGAAAATTTATCAGGCTTCCACATCGGAGCTCTATGGCTTGGTGCAGGAGGTTCCCCAAAAGGAAACGACTCCATTCTATCCACGCTCACCTTATGGGGTTGCCAAGCAATACGGCTTCTGGATCACCAAGAACTACCGTGAAAGTTATGGCATGTTTGCCGTGAACGGTATCCTCTTCAACCATGAAAGCGAACGTCGCGGGGAAACCTTCGTGACCCGCAAGATCACGTTGGCTGTTGCCCGTATTGCACAAGGTTTCCAGGATAAACTCTATCTGGGGAATTTGGATTCGCTGCGTGACTGGGGATATGCTAAAGATTACGTAGAATGTATGTGGCTGATCCTTCAGCACGACACACCTGAGGATTTTGTTATTGCCACGGGAGAATATCATACTGTGCGTGAATTTGCTACGAAAGCTTTCGAAGAAGTGGACATAAAGCTCCGCTGGGAAGGTGTTGGCGTGGACGAGAAGGGTATCGACGAGGCTACCGGCAAAGTGCTGGTGGAAGTGGATCCTAAATATTTCCGTCCTGCTGAAGTAGAACAACTTTTGGGAGATCCCACCAAGGCCAGGACCTTGCTGGGCTGGAATCCCACCAAGACATCTTTCCCCGAGCTGGTGAAGATCATGGTGCAGCACGACTTGAAGTATGTGAAAAAACTTCACATGGAGATTTGATAGGAAAATTAGTTTTCTGGTTTTGTAGAGACGCTGAATTCAGCGTCTCTAATAAATTACATAGATAACGATGGAAAAAAATACAAAGATATACATTGCAGGACATCGGGGATTGGTGGGTTCGGCTATTTGGAAGAACTTGGAATCCAGAGGATATACCAATTTGGTGGGGCGTACCCACAAGGAGTTGGATTTGCTCGACGGTGTGGCTGTACGCGATTTTTTTGACAAGGAACAGCCCGAAGCCGTAGTGCTGGCAGCTGCGCATGTTGGAGGCATCATGGCCAATTTTAAGTACCGCGCCGATTTCATCTACAAGAACTTGCAGATACAG
>MKRS01000085.1 GCA_001897035.1 Bacteroidales bacterium 45-6 | reverse complement strand
CGGCGACGCCGCGCTGCGCTGGCTCGAGGCCGATCGCTATGTCGATCCGAATGAGCTGCCGAACCTCACCATCGAGGATCTGACCGACCAGGATCTGCTCGACCACTTCGTCGGCAATGACACGCTGCCCGAGGGAACCTCGATCGAGGAGATGAACCGGCAGTTGGAGACCAGAACAGACTACGAGTCCGACGATTATGCAAAGTTGATTGATGATTTTACCCATGCACATGAGCGTTTGGCCCGGATTGAAGATACCAATTTCGATGGAGCGGTGGAAAAAACCTTGCTTGGTCTCGGATTCAAGCGCACTGACCTCGACCGACCGACAAACGAGTTCAGCGGCGGCTGGCGTATGCGCATCGAATTGGCAAAACTATTGCTCCGCAACCCCGACATCATGCTTTTGGATGAGCCGACCAACCACTTGGACATCGAGTCCATCGGTTGGCTCGAAGATTTTATCAAGACCCAAGCCAATGCCGTTGTACTGATTTCACACGACAGGGCATTTATCGATGCTGTCACCACACGCACCATCGAACTCACATTGGGTCGGATCTACGACTACAAGGTGAACTACACCAGGTACCTCGAATTGCGTGAGGAGCGTCGCCAGCAACAGCTTCATGCCTGGGAATCGCAGCAGAAGCAAATTCAGGAAATTGAAGAATTCATCGAACGCTTTCGGGCACAGGCAGCCAAGGCTGTGCTCGTGCAAAGCCGTGTGCGCCAATTGGAAAAGATGGAACGGGTGGTGATCGATGAAGAGGACAAGGCTTCTATCCGCATCCGTTTTCAACCTGCTACCCGTTCGGGGAACTATCCTTTGACGGTGGATAGCGTGACCAAGAAATACGATGATTACCTTGTCTTTGAGAATGCTCACCTCATGATTTCCCGCGGTGAGAAGGTGGCTCTTGCGGGGCGGAACGGCGAAGGAAAATCCACATTCGTGAAATGCGTGATGGGCGAAACCTCTTACAGCGGGACGATGATGCTTGGGCACAACGTCAAAATTGGCTATTTTGCCCAGAACCAGGCCATGCTGCTGGATGAAGACCTCACCGTTTTCGAGACCATCGACCGGGTTGCCGAAGGCGACATCCGCACCCAGATACGGAACATCCTCGGTGCGTTCATGTTCAACCGCGACGATTCTGAAAAGAAAGTAAAAGTGCTTTCGGGAGGTGAAAGAACCCGATTGGCGATGATAAAGTTGTTGCTCGAACCTGTCAACCTGCTTATCCTCGACGAACCGACTAACCATCTTGACTTGCGTACGAAGGAAGTGCTCAAAAATGCCCTGCTTGACTACGACGGAACAGTGATACTGGTGTCGCACGACCGTGATTTCTTGGATGGGTTGGTCTCCAAAGTGTATGAGTTTTCTGACAAGAAAGTGCGCGAGCATATCGGTGGCATCAAGGACTTTCTGGAAAAGAAACGTCAGGAAGTTTGGCAATAAATCCATTTTTTTTGAATAAAATATTCGGATCGGAAATACGCTGCTTCTTTGAAGAGGTTTGATCCAGAATCGGGCTATTATTGGCATTTGTCCAAGAATAGCCCGTTTTTATGAATCCTGTGAATATGACTTTAGCAGGATACAATAACTATGAAAATAGAATCCGTATATGTCTGATAAATTTTTACAATAAGATTCTTGCTGTTGTTGATAATTGGTTAAAAAATATTTGATTTTTAATAATTTAATTCTATATTTGGGGTGAAATAGCAAGAGGAAAGAATCCTAATTTGCTATCATTTGAACAAACGGTAAAAACAAAATTGTGCAATAAGAAGATATTATTTTTCTTTGTATAAGAACTCTCATTATGTCAGTTTATAAACAAAAAGTTATGATACCAAAACAAGAAAACGAAAATCAAATACAAATTGAGCTGAATGAAGAGGTGGCGCAGGGAACCTATTCGAATTTGGCCATTATTTCTCATTCATCATCGGAATTTGTCGTAGATTTCATACGAGTAATGCCGGGAGTTCCAAAAGCAAAAGTGCAATCCAGAATCATCCTTACACCCGAACATGCGAAACGGCTGCTTCTTGCGTTGGGTGAAAATATTGATAAGTATGAAGCCTTGAACGGCCCCATAAAGACGGGAGATGAGCCAGGTTTTTTCCCTCAGCTTGGAGGAAAAATAGGGGAAGCGTGAAGTTGGCTTTCGCCAAAGAGTCAGGCGAAATCAAATATTAACAGGAAGTCAATCGATTATTTAGAAATTGATCCATGAAAAAAAACAGTTATGAAAATTAGCATACCAAAAGAAATAAAACCCAACGAAAATCGTGTAGCAATCACTCCTGCTGGAGTTTTTGCCCTTGTGGAAAACGGGCATGAAGTGTTCATTGAAGCGGGGGCGGGTGCTGGAAGCAGTATTTCGGACGAAGATTATATAGCCTCTGGTGCTAAGATTTTGGCGACAGCGAAGCAAATTTACGACATTGCCGACATGGTGGTGAAGGTGAAAGAGCCTATCGAGCCGGAATATAAGCTGATAAAAGAAGGCCAGATCGTGTTCACTTACTTCCATTTTGCGTCGAGCCTTTCCCTCACTAAAGCGATGATCGAGAGCAAAGCCATCTGTATAGCTTATGAA
>MKRS01000084.1 GCA_001897035.1 Bacteroidales bacterium 45-6 | reverse complement strand
CAAGTACCCAAGCCTATTTTACCTGTAACCGGCACGATTTTCTGATTGGACGAATCATGCACCGCAACATTCACACTTCCTATGTTGGTTGCAAAAAGCTTCTGGACATAATACGAGGGAGTGGCATACACCGACGAAGCGTTATAGACAATCATATCGGGATTCCACTTACGGTCGTTGTTGTTTACAAATATGGGCGCATACGAATTCATCGGGACGATGTCCGAGTTTTTTTCCATTCCGGCCATATAAACAGCTTCTCCGAGTGCCGCAACCAAGTTCCCGTTTCCACAGCCAGAAGTCACGGCATATTCCCCTACATACACTTTGGGGCCAGTCCTGCTGTATGAATCGTATTTTTGGTATTGGTCGATGAACCATTGAGGGGAACGGTAATAATGCTCGTCCACATAATCCACCGGATAGGAAAATGTCCAGGTGGGGCTATCCGTACCCCATGCCGCCACATTCCCTATCAATTGCATGTTGGGATATTTTGCCTTGATTGCATTATAAAACAAAGAGTAACGGTTGCCATAATTGTTTCCGAAGTAGTTTTCATTTCCTATCTCGATGTATTCGAGTCCAAATGGTTCGGGATGCCCGTTGGCCGCACGCATCGCCCCGTAAGTGGTAGTGATGGCACCGTTGGCATATTCGATCGCATCCAATGCGTCCTGAATGTAGCCGTTTAGATTCGTATAATCTTGATAATCATTGTGTGCTAAACCAACGTTCACCACATAAAGAGGTTTGGCCCCTATATCCTCGGCAAGCTGTAAAAATTCGTGGTAGCCCATTCCATCGGATGCGCGGTATCCCCACAGATTCGAGTGTCCAGGTCTGTTTTCAATCTTCCCGATGGTATTTTTCCATTGATATCGGTTCGCAAGAACATCTCCTTCGACAAAGCATCCGCCGGGGAAGCGCATGAATTTGGGTTTCATGTCGGCCAGCAGTTGAGCCAACTCGGGGCGCAAGCCGTTTTCCCGACCTTTGAAAGTGGGGGGAAATAGCGAAACCACATCAAGCCAAACTGTACCATTCGAATTGAAGGACAACGTGAAGCGGGCGTTGGCATCATTGCCTTTGGCCGTGAGTTCAAGAGTATATTTTTTCCATTCTGTCGTCAAGGACCCAATGGTGTCGGCCGCATATACAACTGAAGATGAATTTCCGAGCGTAGCAACAACATTTCCGGTAAAATTGGCGTCTGATTTCGCAAAAAAACTCAATTTGTACTTCCTTCCATTTACAACGGGAATACCCCAGAATCCGGAATTATACACACCAGCCCTTGATCCGGCTGCTCCATTGGTGGCGATTCGCAGCTTCAATGCCTTGGTCTGAGCTACATTCAGAAGGCCCGCCGTTTCGATAGAAGCAACAAGCGTAGCTCCGGGAGAAACTACCTTGTTCCAAGAAACAAGGGTATCTGCATCTTCAAACGACCGGTTTGACAACAATTCAGCATACAACCCTCCATCCGCCGCGTGATTGATATCCTCAAAAAATATACCGTAATGAGTTGAACTGATAGCTGACCCTGTTTCATCCAAATGAACATTCAGCGACAATTGCTGCGCATGTCCAGACATACACAACAACAGAAAAAACAAGGAGAATATTTCTATTTCAGTCTTCATTCGCTATAATAACAAGTAGATACGAGATCGGTGCCTGGACTCAACCAAGGCAATATAAATTTTCAGAACAGTTTTTCGGGAAATCGTTTTTCAAAGTACGTTAACTCAAAGTATTTCCAGGCACATATCATTATATAAGGTCTATGTTTTATACAATAAGTGTTCGATAGACAAATATACTATTTAGATTTAGAAGAAGATGAACATAAAATATTAAAATATGAGCAATGAGCGATTTTCGAACATTTTTGAATGAATATTAAACCCAAAAGGATGGCTCTGGAAAAGGAATTCGGGATCGATGTAGGGACAGAAGAAACGAGATAAAAGACAAAAAAAAGTCGCTTGTCGATACAAGCAACTTTTCAATATTAGAGCCTCTTGTCGGATTCGAACCAACGACCCCGAGATTACAAATCACGTGCTCTGGCCAACTGAGCTAAAGAGGCAGGTGGGTAAGCTGACTATATCGCGCCGCTACAACCGACGACCCTTGCTGCGATCAAACCCTGGGGGATTAGAAGGGAGCTGGCCGTATAGGACTTACCCGGGCACAAAAGTAGTCTTTTTTTTTAATTTTCAAAAATGGAAAAAGCTTTTTTTGTTCCCTGCCCTTTTAGTATCTTTGTAACGGATTATCTCGCCGAGGAAGAACTGTTTGGCTTACAAATTGTTACATTCCTGGAGCTTTCCCTAAAATTTAATTAATACAAGTTCATTTTTCACATGAAGGTTACAGATAGATTTCTG
The DNA here is from genome assembly GCA_001897035.1 of Bacteroidales bacterium 45-6. Lineage (GTDB taxonomy): Bacteria > Bacteroidota > Bacteroidia > Bacteroidales > Dysgonomonadaceae > UBA1309. The sequence continues at coordinate 232 of MKRS01000084.1, read as the reverse complement.
AAATATGTCAGATTCGACACGCAATCTAACGAAAGGACGGGTGTCACCCCCAGCACTCCGGGGCAATTAGTTTTATCAAAAGAGTTGGAAAAAGAGCTTACCAGCCTTGGTTTAGAAGACATTAGTTTAGACAACAAAGGCTACCTGATGGCAACATTGCCCGCCAACACCAGCAAAAAAGTGCCGACAATCGGTTTCGTTGCGCATGTGGACACCAGTCCCGACCTGACCG
>MKRS01000083.1 GCA_001897035.1 Bacteroidales bacterium 45-6 | reverse complement strand
CCATTTTCATGTATTTTTCAATCAATTCCAGACCATAAGGCGTGACTACAGCCCCGCCACCGTTGCTCCCGCCTCTTTGACGGATAACAATTGGGAGAGGCGACAATTCGTTTATCTCCTTGATGAAATTCCAGGCTTGCTGATAAGACATTTTCATTGCCTTGGAGGCGGACAAAATGGAACCGCTATAACGGATATTCTTGATGAGGCTAATTCGCTTCCTGTTCAAGAACACCTGCTCCCCTTTTCTGACCGTTATCTCCGTGTCAACTTCAAATGGACGATAAGTTTTTGCCATACTCGTTTTTTTCGCAAAACATATCATCTCAGATAACAAGTATTATGCCAATAGAATAAACATCTAATAATCAACACATTAATAAACAAACATCTTATTCTATTCAAAGAAAACCTTACATTTATGTAGCCAACCAGGGCAAATTCTACATTTTTGAAAATCGTTGGCCCGCACTATCAGATGGCAAGTATAACGCTTTTCACCTGCCAGCTTAGCACAAGCCACAGCAGCTTCATCACAACCAACCTTCATCATTGAAACTCAGATAACGGTTGCCTGCCACGATGATGTGGTCGAGCAGCTTTATATCGAGGACTTCGCCCGAACGACTCACCCGCTCCGTGATGGCCTTGTCTTCGGGGCTCGCTTCCAACTTCCCAGAAGGATGGTTGTGCCCCAGAATGATGCCGCAAGCCAGGTTGTCGATGGCCTCCTTCATCAGCAAGCGGATGTCCACCACGGAAGCATGCAACCCTCCCTTGCTCAACTGAAACGTCTTGATAATCTTGTTGGACCTGCTCAAAAACAAAGCCCACACCTCTTCGTGCTTCAAATCGCTCAAAGCTGGATACAGAGCCTGAAACGCATCGCGGCTGGAGGTGATCTGCGGCACAACAAGAAACTCGGACTGCTGCCTTCTCTTTCCCAGCTCCATGGCTGCCGCAATGGTGATCGCTTTGGCTTCGCCAATCCCCTTGAAAGAAGAAATCAGTTCTTTGATCGAAAATTGCCCAAGCCGGTTGAGGTTGTTTTCTGCCCTGTGGAGAATCCGTTGTGCGAGTTCAACGGCAGTTTCCTCCTGGTTTCCTGAACCAATCAGGATCGCAAGCAATTCGGCATCGGTGAGCGCACCCACGCCACGAAGCATCATTTTTTCCCGGGGCCTGTCTTCTTCGGCCCAGTCCTTTATCCCCAATCTTTCCATATAAACAATAAGAATAATTTGTGGTCGTAGAATGGAGAGCCAATAGCTGTTAGCCAATAGCCGTTAGCTGTTAGCCGTTACTAACAGCTATAAGCTAATAGCTGAAGGCTATGCTCTGCGTTTAAAAACAATACGACACTTTATTTTACAGTTATTTAAAATGCAAAAAAGGAAAATATCCTGTTTGATATTTTCCTTTTCCTATGATTTATTAAATGTAAACGAATCGGCAGCAGGCACCTGTCCTGCGGATCTGCTTTTAGCCTCTTACACGTTCGATATAATCGCCCGAACGGGTGTCGATCTTCACTTTTTCGCCCGTGTTGATAAACAAAGGCACACGGATCTCGGCTCCGGTTTCAACGGTTGCGGGTTTCAGCGTGTTTGTGGCCGTGTCGCCCTTGATGCCGGGTTCGGTGTAAGTGATTTCCAGTACCACGTTTTGAGGCAATTCAGCTGTCAGGATTGTTTCAGATTCAGCATGTACCTGCACTTCCACGTGATCGCCCTCTTTCAGGAAAGCAACGCCCTCAATCACATCCCCTGCGATGGAGATTTGCTCGTAAGTTTCGGTATTCATAAAGTTGTAGCCCATATCGTCCTTATAGAGGAATTGATAGGGACGACGCTCGATGCGCACTTCATCCAATTTGATACCGGCATTGAAGGTTCTGTCTATGACACGTCCTGTGGTCACATTTCTCAATTTGGTGCGGACAAAAGCTGCGCCTTTGCCTGGTTTCACATGAAGGAATTCTATGACGAAATAGTACTGTCCGTCCATATCGATACACATTCCGTTGCGGATATCTGCAGTAGTTGCCATGAAAAAAAATTATTGTAATTTAGATTATTGAATATAAGGCGAAAACAGCCTCTTTCGAAATTAGGCACAAAAATAAACCTTTTTTCCTCTAAAACAAAAATTTAATCCAACCTAAATACAAATAAACTATTTTTCAATCAGTTAGAAGACTGAATACGTAACCGGCAGATGAATGCCCGTATCAGTCAACAGTTAGCAGTTAGCAGTCTTGCAGGGCATAGCCCCGCCATCGGGATGTTGCAAGGTTGGCGAATCCATTAAAAAAACATTAAATATTACTAATTGACGCCATTCCCTTCCCCTCCATTTCCTTTTCAATAATCCATAAACGATATAGGTTTTCAACCTTTGGAAAGCCTACACATAGCACAACCATTTGATATAAAATATGTTAACTGACCAATATCTCCATCTTACATATACAAAAAACAACTTACCTTTGGCCGAAAGAATCTTTATCACCAAGCTTTACAAATACATACAGTGTACCACAGATTATCTCCATATTATCCCGGTTTTGCAGCCCTGTTTTCGGGCAGTTTTCTTCCTGCTTTTTTTGCTGCAAAAGCTTTGATTATTAACA
>MKRS01000082.1 GCA_001897035.1 Bacteroidales bacterium 45-6 | reverse complement strand
TATGAATATGTTGCATAGTTAACTTTTTATGAAAAGTATCAGCTCATATACTAAACTTAAAATTGCATCCCAGTGGTTCAATAATGGAGAGTACTAAACTTCACCAAAGCTCCCCAATTTGTTGTCGGATAAGTATTTTGTCCATCAATTACCGGCTTTTCGCCAGGATAGGCTGAAATTGCGATTGGAGCTGCTGCTGTGCCTGATACCCAGACAGTCATGCTCTCCACGTAAGTTCCGCCCCGGACATAGAGCATATCCCCCGCTGCCAGTCGCGTTGCCGCATAGGTCAATGTCTGCCAAGGGCTTGCCAAGAAACCTGCATTCGAGTTACTTCCTGTAGTTGCTACGTAATAGGTTGCCGCAAAGCTGTTTCCATATAGTAAAACAACGAAGCTAAATACTAATAGGAACTTGCTTTTTGTTGCTGAGAATATTTGTTTCATGGTATTTATATTAAGTGATTTTTCATGGTCGTCGAATGAATTGGCACCTTACATCATCAAAATTAGCCATACCAAGCCATTTCTTTTGTCACGAATTGTCTTTTGTTTTATCCAAATTACCCAATGGCGAAAAACGATAGTAGATTTAGGAAGGAATGGTTTTAAATTGCAGAAAAGAGCATTGAAGACCAAATATAAGTAATAAGAATGGATTCTTGTCGCAAAATGTGTAAGCGATAGCTAAAGGCTATGCTTTGCGTAAAAAGGCACGACAATATATTTTTGCTTTTACCTATTTAACCGGAATCCTATTTTTTCTTTGCATTTGCCACAAATGCAGTAGGCGTTTCTCCAAATTCCTGCTTAAACACTCGTGTAAAATAAGATTGTGTGTCAATGCCAACCCGATCCATGACATCCCGAATAGGCAGATTTTCTTCAACCAACAAGCGGGCGGCCTTCCGCATACGGTAATGCCGGACAAATTCCACAATCGATTTGCCGGTGAGAGTTTTAACTTTAGCATACAATTTGGTTCTGCTCATCGACATTTCACTGGTCAGGTAATTAATGTCCATCTCAGGTTGGTCTATTTTTTCATCAATAACCTTTACCAGCAGCTTCATGAACTCATTGTCCTTCTTGTTGACCTTCAATTCACTGCTATCGGAATAAAAGTTTTTCGCATAGAATTCTTTGATTCTGTTCTGTTGCTTGAATAAATTATGAATGGTAAGCGATAATAATTTTAAGTTCACCGGTTTTTCCAGGTAAGCATCTGCGCCAGAATCCACACCTTCAATACGGTTCTCCAAGCCACCTTTTGCCGTTATCATGATGAACGGGATATGTGAAGTAGAGACATCATTCTTGATCTCCTTACAGAATGTAATTCCATCTTTTTGAGGCATCATGAGGTCACTTACAATCAAATCCACTTCGTTGTCTTCCATTAGCGCAGTGGCAGCTACCCCATTGTCGGCTTCGCAAATATCGTATTCCGAAGACAATGTTTCCGAAATAAGAACCCGCAATTCATCGTTATCTTCGACAAGCAAGATCCGCTTGGTTTCACGTTGCAAAAACTCATCGGAATCTTTGCCGGAGTCTGATTCAAGATCAGTTTGTTTTTCGATTTGATAACCATCCGTGTTGATGGCAGGAGTTTCAAATTCATCCACTTGGGCGAATTCAGATTGCACATACACTTCTGAAGAAGCAGGAAATGCCACCGCAATATCAGTGCCAACTCCCCTTTCACTTCCTATGGAAATAGTGCCTTTGTGAAGCAAAATCAAACCCTTCACAAGCGCTAATCCTATTCCAGACCCCAAGTGTTGTTCTCCTTGCGGGTCATTCACCATATAAAACCGATCGAAGACTTTTCTGATCGATTTTTCAGATATTCCAATGCCAGTATCTTGAATAACAATGCCAAACATGGGCAAATGACTTTCACTGCCGGCCACTTTATAGTTTACCCGGTAATTCGAATTGAAATCCGAAACATCCGAAAAGGTTTTAACAGTCACCGAACCGCTTGTCGTGTATTTGAATGCATTATTGAGCAAATTCATTATCACTTTTTCTGCAATTTTGCGATCAAAGCACACCAAGCTACTAAGTTTTGGGTCAAGAACGATTCGAAAATCAATGTTCCGTTGTATGGCATATTCCTCAAAGTCTGAAGTTTGCTTTGCCACAAATTCATTTAGATCTCCACAAGAAATTTCCAAATTTCTTTTTCCATTTTCCACCAACCGGAAATCCATCAATTCATTAATCAAATTAAGGAGCCGTTTGGCATTATTCGCAAGACTGGCCATATATCGTTCAGAAATCGGGGCAGATTCTTGCTTCAGCCTTTCCAATGTACCCAAGATAAGCGAAAGAGGCGTTTTGAAATCGTGCGAAATATTTGTGAAGAACTGCAATTGCAGCTGGTGGTTTTCTTCCTGGCGTTTCATTTCGGTAGTTTCCAGATACAGCTCCAGCGCAAGCTTTTTTTGGCTTATGTAGTAATGCAGGATGAAATAAACAGTAAGGGAAATAAGGGAAAAATAAAAAAGAAATGCCCACCACGTAAGCCAAGGAGCAGGCAAGATGGTGACCTCAACCGTTTTGGTTGCATCGCTCCAAATCCCGTCGTTGTTCGTAGCCAGCACCTCAAACTTGTATTTTCCCGCAGGAACTTTGGAAT
>MKRS01000081.1 GCA_001897035.1 Bacteroidales bacterium 45-6 | reverse complement strand
AAAATACGGGGATCGGACTGCCTTGACCTATTACGATAAAAAAATAAAAAAATGGAAAAATGCTTCCTGGAGCCATTTTTCACGAAGAATCATGAGCGTTGCCTGGGCCATGGCGGAAATCGGCGTGGAGCCCAAAGAGCGCATCGGCATCTATTCTCAAAACATGCGGCAGTATCTCTACACTGATTTTGCCATCTATGCCAACCGGGGAATCATGGTGCCGATCTTTGCCACCTCCTCGCCTTCTCAGGTGGAATACATCGTCAACGACGCCGAAATCCACGTGTTGTTTGTAGGCGAGCAGTTTCAATACAACAACGCCTTCAAGGTGCAAAAGCAGTCGAATGTGCTGAAGAAGCTGGTTGTTTTTGATCCCAACGTGGTGTTTCATCCCGAAGACAAGACTTCCGTGTATTTCGACGATTTTGTCGCTTCGGGCGAAAACTCGGACACCCAGGTAGTGGTGAATGTACGCATGAATTCCGTCCGTCCAGAAGACATTGCCTGCCTTATCTACACCTCCGGCACTACGGGCGAACCCAAAGGGGTCATCCTCCATCATTACAGTTTTCTGGAGGTGCTGCGCACGCACGACATGCGGCTGTCTTATGTTTCCGAAAAGGATGTCTCGATGTGTTTCCTGCCGCTGGCGCATATCTTTGAAAAAGGATGGACATATTTCGCCTTGCATCGCGGAATGACCATCGCCATCAACTTGGACCCGAAGCAAATCCAAAAAACAGTAAAGCAGATCAGGCCCTCGTGCATGTGCAGCGTCCCCCGTTTTTGGGAAAAAGTATATGTCGGCGTGAAAGATATCATCGACAACGCTCCCAAACCTCTCCGATGGCTAATGAACGACGCCATCAGGACGGGCGCTAAGCACAACCTGGATTACCTGAACAACGGCCTCAAGCCGCCGATGCTGAATTCGATTAAGTTTTTCCTCTACAACAACACCGTATTCCGCCTATTGAAAACGGTGATTGGCATTGAAAAAGGGACAATTTACCCCTGTGCCGGAGCGCCTTTGTCGGACACCATCAACCGGTTCCTGCAATCGGTGAATATCCCGCTGGTGTATGGCTACGGACTAACCGAAACCACTGCCACTGTCACATGTTTCGTCAAGAACCACTTCACCTTCGGAACAGTCGGTACAATCATGCCAGACCTGGAAGTCAAGATAGGGGAAAACAACGAAATACTCGTGCGCGGCAAAACCGTCATGTCCGGTTATTACAAGAAGCCAGAAGAGACAGCCAAGGCTTTCACCGAAGACGGCTTCTTGCGGACGGGAGACGCGGGCAGCATCACGGAAAAGAATGAGATCATCCTCACCGAACGGATCAAAGATTTATTTAAAACGGCAAATGGAAAATACATTGCTCCGCAAGCCATTGAAATAAAGCTCCAGGAGGACAAATACATAGACCAGGTTGCCGTGATCGCCGACAAGCGCAAGTATGTTTCGGCATTGATCGTTCCCGATTTCGAACAATTGCGCAATTTTGCGTCCAGGCACAACATCAGCTATTCGGACAATGAAGATTTGATTCGCAACAAGGAAATCATCACCCTCATCGCCAATTGCATCGAATGCCAGATTATCAATTTTGCATCCTACGAAAAAGTGAAACGCTTCACCTTGCTGGCCGAAGCTTTCTCGATGGAATCGGGCGAATTGACAAATACTTTGAAAATACGACGTCGCGTGATCGAGGAAAGATACAAGGATATTATCGACTCGATGTACGACGAAGTAGTACCCGATTGACAGGCTATCGGCATTAAATAGAGCAAAAGGCGCTTTCTGCGCAAGAAAATACCTTTTTACGTTAAAAAACAACCTATTCAAATAGCAATTCACAGCTTAAGTCCCCGAATCTTTAAAGCTGGCAATTTAGCCTGCCGATTCGGCTTCCAAACACGAATAACACACACATCGCTATTACACAAAATTAAGAGTAAACAAATTCTTTAATCTTGATTTTTGTGTATGTTTGCAGTAAAAAAAGGATTCTTTGGATGAGATATTTCAAGTACATCGTTTTTGTGCTGCTATTTGTTGCGATCTTCGTTGGCTGCAATCCCCAGCCCGAGGCTTATTATCTTCTATCTCAAGCTGAAAAGTTCGCAGACGGTGAACATGCAGACAGTGCCGTTATGCTAATCGACTCCATATTCTATCCTGAAAAAAGTTTCAACGACGAAGAATATATGCAATATCTGGTCACGCGCACCCGTGTCAGGTACAAGGCATACAGGAATATTACAGGCGACACCGCCATCTTCAAGGCCTGGGCCTACTACAAAGACAAAAAGACAGAACCCCGATGGACGGCCTTGGCCGCTTTCTACAGCGGTTGTGTCTATCGCGAGCAAGATGACAAAAACAAAGCCATGCGCGCCTACATGGAAGCGTTGTCGGAAGCCAAAAAGACATCCGACAATAGTCTCAAAGGGTTAGTACAAAACAACATAGGAGATTTATTTTGGCAGCAAGGGTTGAACAGGCAAGCGCTTGAACACTTTAGAAAAGCAGAAAACTATTACCAAAACTATCCGGAACAAAGAATTATATCGATATGCAACATCGGGCGGTCCTATTTGATGATGGAGAAAACCGACAGTGCTATCACGACATTCAAAA
>MKRS01000080.1 GCA_001897035.1 Bacteroidales bacterium 45-6 | reverse complement strand
CGTCTGGATATTGTGCAACAAAATTTAGTAAATTCATGTCTTTTATGATTAGTTATTACAAAGATAATCATTTTAGGCGAAATATCGGATAATCATTAATATTTTTTGAAGGACGGTTAAATGTGACGGCCGATTACTACAAGAAGTTGACGTCAAACGTATTGTACCAGGTGAGCATTCCTCAAACTTCCGGGTTCAAGTCTGTGTACAAAAATATTGGAAGTGTCAATAACAAGGGCTTTGAATTAGCGATAAATTCAACAAACATCCGCACCAAAGACTTTCAATGGAGCTCGTCTTTGAATCTCTCGTTCAACAAAAATGTGATCGCATCAGTTCCTGCTGGAGGTCAATCGTTTATAAACAATGTTTTCATAGTCGATAAGGGTTATGCCGTCGGAACGATGTATGGCTGGAAACGGAAAGCTATTTTTTCTTACGACCAATCCAATGCTTTCACGCCTGATTGGACGCAATTGACTCCTATTTTCGACCAGAAAGATCGTTTTCAAGGTTATCAATTAAATGGTGTGCCATATACCGGCGAAATTAAGCAATTGAGAAGCGGGTCTTCAGTAGGACAAATATTCAAAGGAGGAGATGTGATGTGGGATGATACCAACCACGATGGAGTCATCGATGCAAAAGACAGGCAAGTGTTGGGATGCGGTCAACCTACCGTCACGGGCGGCTTATGGACTGAATTCAAATACAAGAACTTTAATTTGTCTGGATTTTTCTCTTTTGCCTTGGGCGGAAAAGTATTTAACGAAACAGAATTTCAGAACTCCAACCAGTATTATTCTGCATTGACCAAACCGAATCCGCACATTTTGGCAAATTCATGGATGGCCCCGGGCGATGTCGCACTTTACCCAAGTCCGGCAAATACTGCCACTTTGGATAATACACGAGAAGCAAGCGACTTGTGGATTGAAGATGGGTCATACATCCGGCTGAAAAACATCCGATTGGGATATTCACTGCCTAAGAGTCTTACTAAATCGCTGAAAATAGAGTCGTTGGACCTATATGTGCTCATGCAAAACTTTTTCACATGGAGCAACTACTCTGGTTTCGACCCTGAAATTCCAAGCGGAGGATTAACTGTTGGGTATGACTATAATTCTTATCCCAAATCCAAAGACATACTTTTCGGAATCAACCTTAATTTCTAAAAATAAAAGCACAATGGAAATGAAAAAGAAAATAACAAGAATATCCGTATTACTCCTGTCAGTATGTATGTTTAGCTCTTGCTTGAATGATTTTTTGAATGTTCAACCCGTTAGCCAGACCAATTCGGACAAGTTCTGGAAAACAGCTTCGGATGCTACCGCTGCTTTTACGTCTATTTATGCTGATTTCCAGACTAATTTCAGAACGCAAAACGGCCTGACTTATATTGGTTGGTTCGACATGCGGTCAGATAATTTCTATGGGAATCCATCCTCTGGAGCTTATTATTACAGTGATATAAATAAAAACCGGCTAACATCCACGCATCCCGGATCTGACTGGAATATCTGGTATAAATCAATTGGAACAGCCAATTATGCAATTTATTACATACCTGGCATGACCGACGTGACGGAGGCAACTCGCAACAACTTGTTGGCGGAAGCCTATTTTCTAAGAGCCTATTGCTACTTCAACATCATCCGCATTTGGGGCAATGCACCCATGGTGACCAAGCCAACATTGACCGTGGACGATGTGACCAAACCGGTGAGGGATTCCAGCAAGTTAATCATGGATTCTGTGATATTGAAAGACATAGATAAAGCCATGGCTTTAGTAGATGTCAGCAAAACAGATATTTACCGTTTCGGTGTAGGGGCGCTCTATTCATTGGCCACGGACGTGGCCATGTGGAATCACGATTATGCGAATGCAGAGAAATATTCTTACGACTTGCTTTATACAGCACCTACAAACGGAAGATATTCCCTGGTCAGTGGAGCTAACTTCTATACAACAGTTTCAATGGCAACTACCTCTGAAAATATATGGACATTGAAGTGGTCTTATCAAAACAACGGATTCAATCCTATAACACAAACACTTACTGGTACCTATGTGTTGGTGGCAAAGCCTGTGGTGGATTTATGGGGCAAACCAGCTTGGCGCAAAGACCTGCGCCGTCCTCAGACAATTGACACAACGGCTATTTATAATAGCAATCATTTGACCGTCATAAATAACAATGCTGCCATGTGGAAATACCAGCCGGTGACAAGATTCCCAAACAATACGAACGAAAAATACATTCCGCTTTATCGTCTGGCTGACATTATTTTGTTGCGTGCCGAGGCTTTGAACAAGTTGGGACGCTATGCCGAGGCTTTGACCGAATTGAACAAAATCAGGACAAGGGCGGGCTTGCCGTCCAGAAAAGAAGCGGATTACAGTTCGGCAACAGACAAAACTTATGCGATTGAGTCGGATATCCTGCAAGAACGCCAGTTTGAATTGTTGGGCGAAGGAAAGCGTTGGTTCGACCTGATGCGTACCGGGCGCGCCGTTGCAACAAGGAACAATTATTTTGAAACATATCTGAAGGCATATAATGTGACAAATTATATTCCGTTTACTGCCGATTGGCAGCTCTACTGGCCGATATTACAAAATAATATTAATTATTTTTAATTAAAA
>MKRS01000079.1 GCA_001897035.1 Bacteroidales bacterium 45-6 | reverse complement strand
CGTTCTGTTTGCGCAAGTTGGCCATAGGGCTTTGTCCGTCGGAAGTGATGTATTCCACCCATTTCGACATTTCCTCCACCGTGCCGCTTCCCACATTGCCGCAGATGTAAGGCTCGGTGCCGATGGCTTCGCAAAGATTAAGGAACTCGTGTGTACCGAAGCTATTGTCCTCCACCACGCCACCCCAGTTGGTGTTTACCATCTTGGGCCGTTTTTCGCGTGGTCCGATACCGTCCATCCAATGGTATTCATCGGCAAAACATCCTCCCGGCCAGCGCAGGTTGGGTACTTTTATTTCTTTAAGGGCATCGATAATGTCTTTCCTGGCACCATTCACATTCGGGATGGATGAACCTTCCCCCACCCACAAGCCGTCGTAGATGCAGTGACCCAGGTGTTCGGAAAATTGCCCATAGAGATGGCGGCTGATCTGATATTTTCCTTGATTGAGATGTACTACTGCGTCAGCCTTGTTTTGGGCTGTGCAAAAAGCACTGGCAATAAAGCAAACGCTACTGAAAATGATTTTTTTCATCGGGATATTTTTTTAGAATTAGGGATTAAGTCGATGTGATGAATGCTGGTGGGTTTTATCCGTTTTTTATCTGTTGATGATTTTCCGAAGACTCAGTCGGTGTGGCAGTGAAAGGCTGGTAGGCCGTATCGGTGAAACCTTTGCAGCAGGTTTTGCTGTTGTTACCAAGAAAGGTAGGGGCGGCAAAGGCTCGCAAACAATGCCTGAAAGGAGCAATTGGGGATGAATTAGGAACAAGCATCATGATAAAAAAAGGTTGACAAAGGCAAAGTAAACAATTTTTTCGGATATTTAATGTGCAAACAACACTTCTTTTTTGTCCGAATATGCCATATCATCGGTTTATGGCAAATCCCTACGGAGCGAATCTTTGGTTCAGATCTTTATTTTTTCGAAAAGAAAAATGTATTTTTGCATCGCAAAAGAAAAAATGCCAGCGTAATGATTGAAAAAATAAACGCACTATTAGCCGAAATAGAGACGTTGAAGGCCGAAAAAGCAGATGAAATTGAAGCCTTGCGTATTAAATACTTGAGCAAGAAAGGGGAAATTTCGTCGCTGATGAACGATTTCCGCAACGTGTCCGCGGAGCAAAAGCGGGAAGTGGGCATGAAGTTGAACGTGCTGAAGGATGCTGCGCAAAGCAGAATCAACGAACTCAAGGAGGCTTTCGAGGGGAAGGACTCGGACGAGGGTGCCATCGACCTGACACGCACTGCCTACCCAATCCCTTTGGGAACACGGCATCCGCTGTCTTTGGTGAAGAAGGAGATCTGCGATATTTTCCGCCGCTTGGGATTCTCGATTGCCGAAGGCCCTGAAGTGGAAGACGATTGGCACGTGTTTTCCGCTTTGAATTTTGCGGAAGATCATCCGGCTCGCGACATGCAAGATACTTTCTTCATCGCGCACGACCCGCAGATTGTGTTGCGTACGCACACTTCGTCGGTGCAGACGCGCGTGATGGAAAAGGAGCAACCTCCCATCCGCATCATTTGTCCGGGGCGTGTTTACCGCAACGAAGCCATTTCTTACCGGGCGCACTGTTTTTTCCACCAAGTGGAAGCTTTGTATATCGACAAGAATGTGTCTTTTGCCGACTTGAAGCAAGCACTCTTGTTCTTTGCCAAGGAGATGTTTGGTGCCGATACCAAGATTCGCCTTCGCCCGTCCTATTTTCCATTCACGGAGCCGAGCGCGGAGATGGATATTTCCTGCGGTATCTGTGGTGGCAAGGGCTGCGCATTTTGCAAGCACACAGGCTGGGTGGAAATTCTGGGCTGCGGCATGGTCGATCCCAATGTATTGGAAAATTGCGGCATCGACAGCAAAAAATATACCGGCTATGCCCTCGGAATGGGCGTGGAGCGCATCACCAATCTCAAATACAGGGTGAAGGACTTGCGCATGTTTTCTGAAAACGACATCCGCTTCCTGGACCAGTTTGAGAGCGCACATTAGGCCGATCCTTGCAGGTAAAATGAAAGAGCAACCGGTTTTCTCGGATTGCTCTTTTTGATTATCCGGCAAAACTTATTTCGCATTCATCCATGCTGTTGCGAAAAAAAAGATAACTTTGGTACACCGAAAATTATAAGTTCCTAAAGGTTTATGGATAAGGAAAGAGTTACATTAAAAGTATTGGGTTTTTCATTCAACCAGACGCAAACAGGCACCTACGGATTAGTTTTGTCCGAGGAATTGGGTCGGAGACGGCTTATGATTATTGTCGGCACGCCCGAAGCGCAGTCCATCGCCTTCGAATTGCAGCATTCGGTGCCGCCACGTCCACTCACGCACGACTTGTTTCGCACGTTTATCAATAAATTCAAAATTTCCTTGACCGAAGCGCTTATCTATAAATACGAGAACGGGGTGTTTTTTTCGCAACTCACATTCGAGCAAAATGGGAACATTATTCAAATAGAATCCAGAACTTCCGATGCCGTGGCCATTGCCTTGAGGACACATTCGCCGATTTATACCACTGAGCAAATCATGCAGGAATTGGCGATTGTTTTTGACGAGGAGGAAAACGTCCTCTCTTCGCCGCCCCAGCGGTCGGTGTCGGTTGATGCACCCGAAATAGATGAGGACACGATCGACGAGCTCAAATTGAAGCT
>MKRS01000078.1 GCA_001897035.1 Bacteroidales bacterium 45-6 | reverse complement strand
AGGAAAAACGGCTGGGAAAGGGGGCGCAGGAGAGATTGCGCGACCAATATTTGCCCATCATCGCCAACCAGTCGAGATACAGCAAGAGGCTGCCCATCGGCACCGAAGAGGTCTTGAAAAACTTCAAGAGGCAAACCTTGGTGGATTTCTACAACGACTGGTACCGCCCCAACCTTCAGGCTCTGATCGTTGTGGGAGACATCGATCCGAAAGCCACGGAACAGACCATAGTGAAACTTTTTTCCGACCTGAAAAATCCACCGAGCGTGCGTCCCAGGGTGAAATATCCCATCCAGTTGACCGGCAAAAACCAGTACTTTCTGGGAACGGATAAAGAACTGACACTCCCGACCATCCAGGTGCTGGCCAAATACCCGCACGAAAAGTTGGTGACACGGCAGGACATGAGGCAAAACCTCTGCAAAAGCATTTTTAACTACATTCTCGGCGAACGATTTGCCGACCTCTCGAAAAAGCCAAACCAGCCCTTCATCCAGGCCGGAGCCGATGCCGGAGGCTTTATGGCAAACATCGATGTGTTTTCCACGCAACTCACGGCGGAGCCGCAGAAACTAAAAGAGGCGTTCAAAACCGTTTGGACAGAGATCGAACGGGTGAAGAAATACGGATTCACCAATGCTGAAATTGCACGTGCCAAAACGTCCATCCTCAAAAACTACGAATACGCATTGGGCGAGCAGGACAAAACAAATTCGGCTGACTATGTCGGCGAATACACCCGCAACTTCTTGGAAAACGAAGCCATTTCAGGAATCCAATACGAAGTTTCGCTCAGCAAACAACAGATGGCTGGCATTACGGCCCGCGACCTGAAAGATTGCGTTTCCCGCTATATGCTCGACACGAACAGGGACATACTCGTGCTAGCTCCCACAAAGGACAAGGCACTGCTACCTTCCGAAACGGACATATTGGGCTGGATGCGCGACGTGCAGAAAACGGAAATTTCAGCAATCTCCGACAAGGAGAACAAGACAAGCCTGATAAAGGAGAAACCGACAGGAGGAACCATCGTGAAGCAAAGCAAAGACGAAGCCCTCAACCTGACCGAGCTCACCTTGTCGAACGGGGTGAAGGTGTATCTCAAACCCACCAACTTCAAGAACGACGAGATATTCATCAACGCATTTAGTCCCGGCGGCACGTCGCTCTACCCTGACAGCGACTACATGTCGGCCACCGCAGCCTCCGAGTTCGTCTATAACAGCGGGCTTGGCGACTTCACGCTAAGCGAACTCCAAAAATACCTGACAGGCAAACGGGTGTCGGTGAGCCCATACATCGGCGAGCGAAACGAAGGATTCAGCGGAATGTCTTCCATCGCCGATCTTGAAACCGCCTTCCAGATGATCCAGCTATACTTCGAACAACCCCGCAAGGATGTCGAAACCTTCAAGTCGGAATTGGAAAAAGCAAAAGTGGCCATCATAAATGGAAAAAGCAACCCGTCAACCGTCTTTGCAGACACCATTGCAGCCGTGCTGGGCAACCACAACATCCGCCGTGCCGCCATGTCAGCCGAAATGATCGACCAAATAGACCTTGAGCGTTCCTATCAAATCTACAAGGATCGCTTCGCAGACGCCAGCGATTTCACCTTCACGCTGGTGGGAAGTTTCGACGTGGAAAAAATAAGCCCGCTGATTGCCCAATACCTCGGCTCACTGCCAACAATAGCACGCAAGGAAGAACCCCGCGACTTGAACATCCACATTCCTGGCGGGAAATTGGAACGAACAGTAAAAAAAGGGATTGAGAAAAAATCAACCGTGAAGCTTGTCTTTAGCGGCAAATACGAATACAGCCCGAAAGAAAACGTAAGCCTGAGCGCGCTATCCGAACTGCTCACCATCCGGCTTCTGGAAACCCTCCGCGAAAAAGAAAGCGGCGTGTATGGCGTGTCGGCCAGTGCCGATTACAGCAAATATCCGGAAAACCGCTACTCCATCAACATCGAATTTGGCTGCGCTCCCGAAAATGTAGAAAAACTGATCTCAGCCACAAACGACGTCATCATGGAATTGCGCAAAAGCCCCATATCCAGCGAAGAAGTGCAAAAAGTGGTGGCGGAAGATCTCCGTTCGTTCGAACTCCAATCGAAGGAAAACGGATTTTGGCTCAGCTACATATCGGGACACCTCCTGCTGAACGACGACCTGAAGGCTGTCTTCGCTTATCCCGACTTACTGAAAAGCATTTCGCCGGCAAGCCTGAAGGAAGCCGCCGACAAATACCTAACGGGAGAAAATTACGCCCGTTTCATTCTCGACCCCGAGAATTAGAGCGGTGACAAATACGAAAAGCGAATGCAGCTTTATCGGCGAACTTTTGCCGATAAAGTTGCATTTTCACTTTTCACTCTCACTCCCCCTCGTTTGCAACGAGGGGCTACTGGTTCTTTGTTTATAGAACAAAGTGCTGCACAACATCCCCCGCATCGAATAGCCCTAAAAATGCCTTGGTGCTGATTTTTGTAGCTACCAATAATTTAGACTTTCTTTTTTCGTTGCAAACGCATTACCAATTCCCCCTCGTTGCAAACGAGGGGGAGAAGGAGAGCCTGGGTCGAAAAAATCTCTGCTCCACGTGATAAAAACTCTCGTTTCCAGTTCGAGATCATTTGGGGATGCACATCAAATCGTTTTGATAATTCAC
>MKRS01000077.1 GCA_001897035.1 Bacteroidales bacterium 45-6 | reverse complement strand
GCTCTTCCGATCTTGTCCGTTTTCATGGCGACAAATCGCGCGCCGACCAAGTGTATGCCGGATTTGAACCGCTCCATGCGGAAGACGTGGCGGATGCGATCTATTATGTGGCCTCCCTCCCGCCACACGTCAACATCAACGATCTGTTGATAATGCCCACAGCCCAAGCAAGTGCTGGCATCTTCCACCGGGAATGATGCCATTCTCAAAATCATTCCGGGTGTAGAAATACCATCGCGATCACCGGAATGAAGGCCTGTTCTCTTTCGCGACAATCTGCAGAATATAAAATCAAGAAGGTAACGGACTCATTTTTTGTACCGTTGCCTTTTTTATTTTTGTACCCGACCTTATTGTTAATTTGCAGTCTCTCCAATTGCATTTGAAATGGGCACTTCCCCATCCTCCAAGTCCCTTCACACGATCTTCATACGATCTTATTTTCATCTTATCGTCTTTGATATGGGCGAGTTCTATATTTGTGGCTCTTTAATCAATCAAATATTTAAAGTTGAAAACATCTGTGTTTATGGGAAAAATTCAAAACATCCGAGCTTTGATTCTGGCCTTCATGATGCCTTTTTGCGCATGGGCTCAAAATGCAAAGATCTCGGGTAAAGTTACTGCCCAAGGTGTGCCTTTGGTGGGTGTAAGTGTGATAGTGAAAGGAACGACAGTCGGTACGGCTACCGACATAGACGGAAAATATTCCTTGGAAGTGCCCAACAGCCAATCAATAATCCAATATTCCTTTTTGGGATATAAGACGGAAGAACGGGCGGCTAACGCAAAGGTGATTAACGTCAAACTGATCGACAACTCGAATGCAATCGGTGAAGTGATCGTGTTAGGTTATGGAGCCAGCACACGCAAGCAAGACTTGTCAGCATCGGTAGGCGTTCTCAGCAATGTCGATCAATTGGCGACAAGACCTGTGGCTTCAACTGAAGCCATGCTTCAAGGACAGTTGGCCGGCGTGACCGTGAGTGCAAACGGAGGTGATCCCACTTCCACACCTTCGGTTGTTATCAGAGGCCAAGGGTCACTGAAAGACAATGTGCTTTGGGTGGTGGACGGAATTCCGGGAGCTCCTATCGCCTCGATGAACGACATCGAATCGTTTGTTGTGTTGAAAGATGCCGCTTCGGCTGCCATTTATGGAGCTCAATCCGGAGCAGGAGGCGTTATATTGGTGACTACTAAAAAAGCTAAGATAGGTGCTCCTTCGCTTTCTTACGATGGCGTGTTTGGCATACGCCAGGCCACCAACCTGCCTCAGTCGCTAACGGCAGAAGAGGAGATCAAGATGCGGACACTTTCTTACAGCAACTCCGGACTCACCCCGCCCACGGGATGGAACACCACTGTGAATCCCTGGATCGGAACCACCCGCACCGACTGGATGGATGCCATTTTTCGCTCGGCATTCTATCAAAGGCACAATTTGGCGTTCAGCACCGGAAACGAGGGCTTCAACAGTCGTTTTTCTTTTTCTTACGACGACAACCAAGGAGTCCTGATCAATACCTTCAGCAAGTCAACAAATTTCCGCTACAATGGGAACTTCAAATTGAACAAATGGGTGTCGGTGAACGAAGATTTCATCTGGAAGAACACTTCCGGAAGAGGAGCGAATACATCCAGCGCCTATTCGGGTGTGATCCTGTCGGCCTTATACATGCCTCGCAGCGCAACAGTATATAATCCTCTCGATGGTTCCTATGGAGGCGTCACCACCGAAGACCCCGCTTATATTGCAAAATACGGATCTAATTTTTCGGACATACACGGAGACGTTATCAACCCGGTTCGGATGCTAAGTGCTGACAACAACTACAACAAGACAAGCGACACTTGGTCAACTACGACACTTGAAATAGCAAACATCCTGCAAGGGCTTAAATTTACCAGCCGCTTCACGTACAATCTGGCGACCAATTATTACAAAAATTTCTCCCCCATACGCGACGAAGTGGGTAAACCCAACATGTCCAACAGCCTCGATGAATCTTCCTACCGCAGAGACGCATGGAAGGCTGAGAATTCTTTGACTTACGACCACACGTTCGGCAAACATTCTATAAGCGGGTTGGTATCGACTACCGCCGATCACGAGGAGCAACGCGGTTTGGCTCTTTCGGGATCTGGCTTTGCCGATGAATCGAAAGTCTTCCAATATTTCGGCTATGCTTCATCCACCACCGGAAGCGACTATCTCAGTGGACCTGATGCCAATGTATCGTTGATTTCCCGATTGGCGTATTCTTTCGACGACCGCTATTTTGTCACCGCTTCCTGGAGACGGGATTATGCCGGACGCCTTCCTCAAAAATACAATCATGGGGATTTTCCGGCCGTGACTGCGGGTTGGAAAATTTCAAACGAAAAGTTTTTCAAAAAGAGTGATGCGCTGAGCTTTCTCAAGCTACGTGCCTCCTGGGGACGCATTGGCAACTTGAGTTCAATTGTGCCGAACTACAAGTCACACTCACTGTATAAAGGCTTTTCATCCAGTTCTGGACAATATGGAGTAACGGAAGGTGCAAAATGGGGCAATGAGATTTACAACGGGGAAGGCTTCAACCCGCAGCTCTCTTGGGAAACATCCGAGCAGGCAGACTTTGGATTAGATGCAGAGATGCTTCGAAAACGGCTTTCATTGTCAGTCGATTATTTCG
>MKRS01000076.1 GCA_001897035.1 Bacteroidales bacterium 45-6 | reverse complement strand
TCAAGCACCGCTTTTTTCCCGACTATTTCCAATCCTATGGCTTGGGTTTCTTCGAATATTTCCAGTTGTGTGAAGATTTTGGTGCGCAAGCTTTGCCGGTGCTGAGCGTTGGATTTTCGTGCCAATTTCAAAGGGGTAGGGAACAGGTTGTGCCGTTGGATTCCCTGCAACCCTACATCAACGATGCGCTCGACCTGATTGAGTTTGCCAATGGTCCTGCCACCAGCAAATGGGGGAAAGTCCGTGCCGACATGGGGCATCCTGCACCTTTCGGTATGAAATATTTGGCAGTTGGCAACGAGCAATGGGGGGCGCAATACCACATCTATTTGAAGGCATTCATGGATCAGATCCGCAAGAAATATCCGAATATAAAGGTCGTTGGTTCTTCTGGTCCAGATTCGGAAGGGGCTGAATTCGATCGTCTGTGGCCGCAAATGAAGGAATTGAAAGTGGATTTGGTTGACGAGCATTTCTACAGGTCTGTGGATTGGTTTTTGAAAGGTGCCACACGCTACGATAACTACGACCGCAAAGGCCCGAAGGTGTTTGCAGGTGAATATGCCTGCCACACAAGCCCGGTGAAGAAGAACAGCTTCCAGGCGGCGTTGGCCGAATCGGCTTTCCTGACAGGAGTGGAACGGAATGCGGACGTGGTTCAGTTGGCGACGTATGCGCCTCTTCTGGCTCACGTGGATGCCTGGCAATGGAATCCCGACTTGATCTGGTTCGACAACCTGCGCATGGTGAAATCGGTGAACTATTACGTGCAGCAACTCTACAGCCACTACAAAGGAACGAACGTGCTTCCCATCAAGTTGAATGGGGCGAACATCACGGGTCAAGACGGATTGTATGCCAATGCGGTGATCGACGTCCAAAAACGCCAGATTATCGTGAAGGTGGCTAACGTATCCACTGTTGATAAAAATGTGAAGATTGAATTGGCAAACCTCAAGAAAGGTTGGTCGGCGAAACCTGTGGCCGAAAGCATCTTGCTGAAAGGCGACATGGACAAGGAAAACACCTTGGATGAACCGAACACCACGGTTCCGAAGACTTCGCAGGTGAATCTTTCAGGTAGCAGTTTGGATGCAAAGGTTGCGGCTCAGTCGTTCAATGTGTATGTGATAAGCTTGTAGCCTTGTGTTTCAATGACTTACTGAAGATAGATGAGGCTGTCCCGAAAGAGGTTTTGAACGCAAATTACGCTTTATTTTACCCAATTAAATCAGGTAGTTAAATTACATAGGTTTGTTTGGCTAACGTAAGCTTAGCGTAATTTGCGTTTTTTTGAGACCGTTTCATCCTTGAGATTGTTTGGGCTAAAAGTTATTAGCAAACAGCTTACACATTTTTACGACTATAAATAATTGCCATTCTTTACTATGTAAAACTGTTTTGTTTTTTTGAATATAGGAGGGCAGAATGTTCTGATTTCTCTTTTTCCAAATAGCTCTCCCAAAAAAAAGTTGCCGGGACTACACACAGTCCCGGCAACTTTTTTCTTCAATATGTTGGCTACAAGTTAGATGAACAAGTTCACATTGGCATTGTCGGCACGTTCCATGTAGGTGGCCACCCCGCCGATGGTGACTCCGTCGAGCAGTTCTTCCCGTTTCACACCCATTACGTCCATCGACATCTGGCAGGCGATGAATTCCACCCCTTGCTCGATCGCTTGTTCCCGCAACGATTCGAGGGAATCGATCCCCTTGCTTTTCATGATGCTGCGCATCATTCGGCTGCCGATGCCGAACATGTGCATTTTCGATAGCTTCAATTTGAGCGAGCTGGAAGGAAGCATCATGCCGAACATACGTCCGAAGAGGTCTTTCTTGACACTCGGCTTGTCGATTTTCTTTATTACATTAAGTCCCCAGAAGGTGAAGAATATGGAGACTTTCTGCCCGGTGGCCGTGGCCCCGTTGGCAAGTACGAAGGTGGCCAACGCGCGGTCCAAGTCGTCGCTGAACATGATGAGGGTTTTGCCCTTTCCGTCGCAGGAAGTCACGATCTTGCAAGTTTTCGGCGAGCCTTTTTCGATGACGACGGTGAATTTTCCTTTATCTTCCGTGTTGGAGATGAGTACATTCCCTGTCGTGTTGCACCAAGCTTGCGCATCGCGGGAGAAGCCGGCATCTGTGGCGATGATTTCCACTTGTTCTCCTTCTGCAACCTTGTCGATGGACTGCTTGAGCTTGAGGATCGGACCAGGGCATTGCAATCCGCAGGCGTTGATCGTGATTTTGTTTTTCATTGAAGGTGCCGTATTTTGTTGGTCGATGTTGTTGCTTTCTTTGCTTTCTATCGGGGCTGTTTCCGCTTGTGCGACGGGTGCGATGGCTGTCGAATAGGTCTTGTAGCCGCCCGAAAGGTTTTTCACGTTCGTGTAGCCGTTCGCCGTAAGGATTTTCAGGGCTAAGTATCCGCGGAGGCCGATGGCACAGAAGATTAGTACGGGCTTGTCGGTTGGCACTTCACCTATCCGTAGGCGCAAGTCGTCGAGAGGAATGTTCACTGCTCCGGGGATCGATCCCATCGTGAATTCCTGCTCCGTTCTCACGTCCAAGAGCATGGTCTTCTGCGGATCGGAAGCGAGCATTTCCCTCCACGTCACCACTGGCATTTGCCCGCTGATGATGTTGCTTGCCACGTAGCCAGCGATGGCGATCGGGTCTTTTGCT
>MKRS01000075.1 GCA_001897035.1 Bacteroidales bacterium 45-6 | reverse complement strand
TGGAGTCCCAAAATTCTAACTTTTGCTTTGTTGTCCAATATTTTTTTATCCGACTTGCTCATGGGCAAAAAAGAATAAAAAAATTAGTTTTGAGTAGCCTCTTCGGAAGATGCAAATACAGATGCCTTGTCAATTTTAATTTTCACTCCATCCGAAATCTCCACCAAAAAGTAGGTGTCCGACACTTCGCGGATGCGTCCGTGGATGCCACCGGCTGTTACGACCTTGTCGCCTACTTTCATTGCAGAGCGAGCTTCCTGAAGGGCTTTCTGGCGTTTTTGTTGCGGGCGGATCATGAAGAAATAAAATATGGCAACAATGGCAACAAGCATAATTACGGTTGACATCATGCTGTTTCCCGCTCCTGCAGTCCCTGCTTGCAATAATACGTTCAATTGTAACATAATAATAACTGTTATCTGAAATATTTATATTTACACAAAGATAAGAAAAAAATCAAGCTTTCGTCAGTTTACCCTCTTTTTTTAGTTCCTGGACGATGGCGTCCAATATCCCGTTGATGAACCCTGCGCTCTTGTTCGTGCTGTATGCTTTGACGATGTCGATGTACTCGTTGAGGGTCACATTCACGGGAATGGATGGGAAAGTGAGCAATTCTGTGACGGCAATCTGCATAATCACCATGTCCATCAGCGCCACGCGCTCCGACTCCCAGTTTTGAGTGTGCTTGTCAATTATTTCCCTTAGCTCCACTTGGTTTCTCAGGGTTGTGGTGAGCAGCTTCTTGGCATAGCTGAGGTCATCCTGGTCTTTGAATATCGGGAGGAATAGTTCATCTTCGGCCAGCTCAGGGTTGGTCTTCTTAATGGTTTTCAGAACAAAGCTCTGCACGATTTCCACATCGTCGTTCCAGTAAAGAGATTGGTCTTCAAGCAATTCGTCCAGCTCTTCGTCTTCACAGATGATTTGCTTGAAAATTTTTCTCCAAAATTCGCGGTCCGAGTTGAAGTCGTTTACGGGGTTGCTGATGTAATCCTTATAAATTTGGGATTGAAGGATGCGTTCGAGCAAGTTCTTCAGATAATTTTCGTGGTTTTCCCACGATAAGTCATGTTCTTCAACGAATTCGATGAATTGCTGGGATTTCGAGATCAAGGAAACAAACCGGTTCTCGGCAAATTTCAGATCGGGGTTGATGTCTTCTTTGCTTGGCAGCAAACGGTTCTTGCGCAGCGCAATCCGTTTCTGGTAGATGCTGGTAACTTCGACCAGCAGCGACAATAGGTAGAAATACAGCTCGTAGGATTTCTCTAAGCTGAACACCAAGTTGTTTTCGGCATTTTTTACGTTAGAGTCGTCGTTCTGGAAGTAGGCATACACAATTTGCGCGACGCGTATGCGAATAAGTACTCGGTTTATCATTTTATGATGGACTTTAAAACGCAAAAATACAATTTTTTTGGTTTGCTACAACCATTCGCGCCCATTGTATTTTTGCTTGGCTTTTGTTTGACATGCTCTGGGAAGCGTCAAACCGGTTGAATTAGTTTTTCAATTCGTTCAGTTCGACGACTTTCAGTGTCGAATCGAGTACGATATGAAAATGCGCTTTCACGTCGGATTTTTCTTTTTCCTTGTTGTAATTTATCCTCTTTTGAGCCGTCAGTTCGACTATATAATAGCCCTTGTTGTCTTTTTTGGCTTGCATCTGCTCCATGTCGGGAACGATTTGCATCGCTGCTATGTCCTCCTTGGTCATTTCGGCCTTCATGGCGGCAATAATTTGGTCGGGGGAGATGTCTTTTTTCGTGTAAAAGGTTTTTACCGTTTCGGCAAACAGCGATTTCAAATTGGGGTACGATTTCGAGGAAAGTTGTTGGAAAAGAAGATTGAGTGTATTTTCCAGGTGTTCCCATTCGTCGCCTCCCACAAACTCCATTTGTGCAAAATAAGTGTATTTCTCCTCGGCCAAAGTCCGGTATGTTCCGTTCAGTTCTTTTCTTTGCGTGCGGTCCAAGTAGCTTTTGTATGATTCCTGCGTATTCAGTTTAGAGGCATTGACCCAGGCGGTCGAATCGAGGAGGTATGCCGCTTCGTTGTAGTACGGGGTGTGCCTGTATTTGTTTAGGAAGGATATGATTTCATCTTCGCTGCCGTCCTTCTTGATGCTTTCCCAAAGTTTTCGGAGGTTGTCGTTGTAGCGGAGGATATTGTCCTGGGCCTCTTTCACGTATTTTCCGTTGGGATAGCGGTTGATGTAGTCGAGATAGGCTTTTCCTGTGTTTGTTTTTAGGGAATTGTCCCAGAAGGCTAATTCTTCGCGGTCGTTTTGCTGCTTATATTGGTAGAACAAGTAGCCGCCAGTGGTTATAGTCAACAGCACCAGCACGCTAAGGATGATTGCCCATATTTTGACCTTTTTGCTCTTCTTGTGGGGCGTTGTCGGGGCATCGGGGGCTACTTCTTGAGAATTCTTGATCGGGCTTTCGTTTTCTAAATCAATACTTTCGCTTTGCGGGGGCTCTGGCTTGGAAAACACAGATTTTGAAAATGCGCCGTATTGCTCGTCTAAGCTACGGCAATCGGAACAGAATTTTTCGTTCTCATCTTCAATCTCATTTCCACATAACGGACACTTCTTGGACGACATCTTCGGAAAATTTTTATAGAGGCATTCTTGTTAAACTCCTAATTTGCGTTTCAAGGTTTCTACCTGCGATTCCCACAAGAAGAT
>MKRS01000074.1 GCA_001897035.1 Bacteroidales bacterium 45-6 | reverse complement strand
GAGCGTAGCATGGACATAATTACCACCGTCGTACCAGTTACCACCATAAGTAACTGCCGCAAATTCATCGGAGGACAACCATGCTGCTTCTGTATAACGACGGCCTAAAGGGCCACGGAATCCATAGTATAAATCCGCCATCTTTGCCTCGGTGGCTATTTCGGAAGTCGGATAAGACGTATAGGCAGACTTGACATCGACATTCAAATCGGTGCAGGCTGTTGCTGATGATAACAGCAAACCTGCAAGTAAGGTATTTTTTAGATAGCTCTTCATTGTTAGTTCAGTTTTTAGATAATTAGAAATTAACATTTACGCCCAACATAAATGTACGGGTACGAGGATAATAGTTAGTGCGTCTATCAATTCCGGGTTCCAAGCCTCCGAGATTAATTTCAGGATCGCGACCCGAATAGCCCGTAATGGTGAACAAATTATTGCAGGTTGCATATACCTTGAGAGAATTAGCCCAATTACCCAGTTTTCCAAATGAATAACCTAACGATAGAGTGGACAAACGGAAGTAATCACCTTTTTCCAACCAACGGTCTGAAGGAGCCTGCGACTGAACGTCTGTTGCTTTTTGTTCTGTTGCTACTGACTTGAGTACATTTCTGCCTTCGGTGACGAAGCTCACATTGCTATATTGTTCGCGAGTTGCATTATAAATCTTATTGCCAAAAACTCCCGTAAAGAACATGTCCAAACTCCAATTCTTATACCTGAAGTTGTTTGTCCAGCCCAAATTTAGCTTGGGTTGCGCACAACCTGTAATAGTGCGGTCTGTTTCCACTGGATCTTTCGTCGTTTCACCAGTGCGTTCGCCTGTTGTCGGATCATGCTTGTAGAATACCGATACACCGTCCGAGTTATAACCAGCCCATTCAAAAGTATAGAACGTTCCAATCGGATGGCCCTCCATAATGCGCTCTACTTGTGCGTTTGAGGAATAACCTGCAATTTCCGGATCACCTGCTGCAATATAGGCTACTGAATAATCGCTATTGGAGATGCTTACCACCTTGTTTTTGTTATGAGAAAGGTTCAGGCTTGTGTCCCAATTGAAATTCTTGGAGGTGACAGGTGTTGCATTGATTGTAAGTTCGACACCTTTATTGTTGATATCACCCACATTTGCCCACATCGTACCGTAAGGATAGCGGTTTGTGGATACATTGTAGGAATAAATCAAATCGCTTGTACGTTTATCGTAATATTCGACTATACCGCCTAAACGGCCTCTGAAGAATGAAAAATCGACACCAACATTGAGCATTGCAGTTCGTTCCCATTTCAAATTAGGATTTGCATTTGACTGGGCGGCGATTGTGCGGTACAGGCTGGAATTCCCATTAGCACCGGTATAGGTGAACCATCCGGAAGGGCCATAAGTCTGAATTGCCTGAAAAGGGCCAAATCCCAAAGAGTTGCCGCTGACACCATAACCTACACGGAATTTCAAATCATCAAACAAGTGCAGGTCTTTGATAAATTTTTCTTCGCTCATGCGCCACGCAACAGATGCTGAAGGGAAAGTACCCCATCGATTGTTCCTGCCGAAAGCCGAAGAACCGTCACGGCG
This sequence comes from Bacteroidales bacterium 45-6, assembly GCA_001897035.1. Lineage (GTDB taxonomy): Bacteria > Bacteroidota > Bacteroidia > Bacteroidales > Dysgonomonadaceae > UBA1309. The sequence goes on along the minus strand of MKRS01000074.1, from coordinate 1,126 downwards.
GAAAGTAGCCTGAAGCAGATACTTGCTGTCGAACGAATAATTCAGACGGCCATAGAACGAGATCATGCGGAGAGTCTCCAGCGCATAAGAGGTTATTCCGCTCATGTCCATCTTGTTCGCAAAAGTAAGATTGTAGTAGGAAGTGGCGTCACTATAAAAATCGTAAACCGTAAGGCCATAGCCATCGTTATTGTCGGTTTGTTCATAAGAATAACCGCCCATCAAACCTAATTTATGAACATTGGCAAAGGTACGGTCATAATTGAAATAAGTTTCCAGCACTTTCTTTTTATTTTCAAGAGTTCCGCGATAAGCCTGCCCGTTGGTGGTAACGATCTGGGACTTTGTCGAATTGTAATTGTTATAGTTGATTTGTTCGTTTCCATAGGAAAGGTTCAGGTTCCAAACCAAATCCTTATTGATTTGCAGCGTGGCCTTGCCCGTCCCCTGAAGTTCTTTCTTGTTTGTTTCATAGGTGTCCTCATAGATCATCGAGAGCGGGTTGTAATATTGGTTCACCGAAGTGTAATTATACCACGTGCCATCCTCATTCTTAGTCGGAAGCAAGGGCGAATAATAGTTCATAGCATCAAATACACTTTGGCCGTCCCTATTTGATGAAACATTCTTGCCTTTGCTCTGCGCTGCATTAATGCTAAAAGCCAAATTCAAACGATCATTCAAACATTTTGTTTGCACATAGGTACGACCTGAGATTCGTTCAAATTCAGTACCGCGCACAATACCTTCCTTATTCAAATAATTCAAGCTGGCATTGTAGCTGGAACGTTCGGTTCCGCCATTGATAGAGACACTGTGGCTGTGGCTGACTGCCGTGCGAAGCACTTCGTCATTCCAATTCGTGGTGTTGCCTTTGTCATTCGGAAGGGTGATATTGTTATCCGCTGCATAAGCATGCAGATCACTGGCCGACATCATGTCAAGACGTTTGGCTATCTTGTCAAATCCGACATAGCCATTGTATGAAACAGACGAACGGTCAGTCTTGCTTCCTTTCTTGGTTGTGATAACAATCACGCCATTGGCTGCTTTAGAACCATAGATAGCTGTTGCAGACGCATCACGAAGCACATCAACCGATTCGATGTCCTGTGGTGCTATCAGA
>MKRS01000073.1 GCA_001897035.1 Bacteroidales bacterium 45-6 | reverse complement strand
TGATGGACATTGACATCCCGAGCAAGGTGATTTGTTCCATCATTCCGGTTGGCGGTGATTTGTGGCTGACAACGACCAAAGGTCTTGTCCGCTACAATCGGCATAGCCGTTCGAGCCAGATATTCACCCAAAGCGATGGCTTGGTGAGCGACCAGTTCATTGCCAATTCGGCATTCAGAAGTTCGAATGGAACGGTCTATGTGGGTACAGCAAACGGTTTTAACTCATTTGATCCAGAGCGACTTAGTCAGAATGGACATGTTCCGCAAGTCGCAATCACCTCCTTCGAGATATTCAACAAGGAGGTAGCGGTAAGCGACGACGGCCCTTTGAAAAAAACGGTGAATGAAAGTGATGAGATTCATCTGGGCTACAAGGACAATGTCTTCAGCATCAATTTTGTGGCATTAAGCTATGTCACGCCCGAAAAAAACAAATATGCCTACATGCTCGAAGGCTTTGACAAGGCTTGGAACGTTGTGTCCGAGCACAAGGCCACATACACCAACTTGCCTGCCGGAGAATACACCTTCAAAGTGAAGGCGGCCAACAAAGACGGAGTGTGGAACGAGCATGGTGCGCAAATACGGATCGTTATCCATCCTCCTTTTTGGCAGACTAATATCTTCAAATTTATCTACCTGATGCTCTTCCTGGTAGTTTCGATACTCATCGTAAAGATCGTGAGAAGGAGAACCGAGCGCTTGCACAACGAACAGATAAAGGAACTCCGTCAGCAAAAAGAAACCGAGATACATAATGCTAAGATCAACTTTTTCACGATGATAGCCCATGAGATTCGCACTCCTGTGACGCTGATTATCGGGCCTGTCGAGAAGATTCTAAGCACTGCCGAGGCAGTTCCCCAAAATATGCTCAAGGATCTTAGCATTATCCGCCGCAATAGCCAGCGGCTGCTCCACTTGGTGAACCAACTATTGGATTTTAGGAAAATAGAGCAAGGTTCCTTGCGGCTGAACCGAAAAACGAATAACCTTTACCAGTTGCTGCAAGATGTTTGGATTCGGTTTGTCCCCATTTTTGAGCAAAACAGCATCCAATACCATTTCGATTGTGCGGATCAGGATCTGAAAGCGGATGTGGACACGGAGGCCATCACCAAGGCGGTGAGCAATTTGCTGACTAACGCACTGAAATACACCCGCGACTCCATCGTGCTTTCGTGCCATAAGATAGACGAAAGCCGGTTTGAAATCTCTGTTCGCGACAACGGAAAAGGGATCTCCGATTCAGAGAAAGATAAGGTGTTCAATCCTTTTTATCAAATATTTGGCGAGAGCAAGGAGGGTTCCGGCATCGGTCTTTCGTTGGTGAAAAGCATTGTAGAAGCCCACGAGGGAGAGGTGAAAGTGTTTGATTGTCCCGCTGGGGGTGCGATGTTTTGCCTGCTGATGCCTATCGAGAATGCCCATTCCGAGGAAGCAGGCCAAGAGGAAGTCTCTGTGTTGTCTTCCGTCAATGTAGATTTTCTCCGGGATGCTCCTCCAAGTGAGGTGCAATATCTGGATAAATCGAAGAATAAACCCCGCCTGCTTATTGTGGAGGACAATGCCGATATGCGGAATTTCTTGTTTGATAACTTCAAGGAGGAATACATCGTGAGCATGGGGGCTAATGGTGTGGAAGGCCTTGCCCATTTGCGGGACACTGAAATCGATTTGATTATCAGCGACCTGATGATGCCCGAGATGGACGGTTTTGAATTCTGCAAGCAGGTGCGTTCCAACGTGGCTTTCAGCCATATTCCTTTTGTGTTGCTCACGGCCAAAAACGATCTTGATTCCAAGATCGAGAGCCTGAACTTCGGGGCAGATTCGTATGTGGAGAAACCTTTTTCGACGCAGTTTCTGATGGCACAGATCCACAACCTGATTGAAAACCGCATCTTGTTGAGGAAGAAATACTCTGAGATGCCTTTCACGCCTATTTCCACCATTGCCGGAAATTCAGCCGACGAGCAGTTTCTTCAGAAGCTGAATGCAATCATGGAGGAAAACATATCGAACGAGAACTTTTCCATCGACCAGATGGCCGAGCAGTTGCACATCAGCCGTTCGGGATTGTTTGCCAAGATCAAGACCTTGGCGGGTGCCACTCCCAACGAACTTATGCAGCTTATCCGCCTCAAGAAGGCAGCCGAATACATCTCGTTGCGCCAACACCGGATCAACGAGATCGCCTTCCTGGTAGGTTTCAACAATCCGTCTTATTTTTCAAAATGCTTTCAAAAGCAGTTTGGCGTGACTCCGAAAGAGTTTGAGAGTCGCTACAAATGATTCAGCAAAAGTGGGGTGGAAGAAACTGTTTTACCGTCAGCTTTTCGAGTTAATCACTTGCCGGGCTTTTTCGATAATGGTGTCCAAGCCTTTTTGAATGTCCTGTTCGGTCATGTCCACCTTGTAGTCGGGGGCGATGCCAAATTCAATTTGCTGATCTTTGGCATTTGTCATAGGAGAGGAGGAAAACCGCACCGACCATCCGTTGGGCAATTCGGAAGAAAACGGCAACCCGCTACCGCCTCCAGTGTTGTCGCCAATTACAATCGCATTTTGGGCATACCGCATCGAATTCACAAAGTCGTTGGCGGAGCTGAAACAGCTTCTGTTGGTGAGTACGGCAACTGGTTTTTCCAAGAAATTGATTCGTTTGGAAGGTTCTTCATAGATGGGGTAGGGATCTGAAAAGTCGCTGT
>MKRS01000072.1 GCA_001897035.1 Bacteroidales bacterium 45-6 | reverse complement strand
AAACCCCTCTTGGCTTTTTGGGAGGGGCTTCGAAAAGAAAAAAACATGATTAGTAAGTAAAGTATTCTTAATTTTGTAATCATTTAATTTTATGGACATTCCAAAGGATTTCTTAAACAAAGAATTTCTGTCACAATTTAAGACAGAAGAAGATGTGAGCAAGTTTTTGACAGACCTGCATGCCAAAGTATTGGAACAAATGCTTGAAGGTGAGATGGATTCTCATTTGGGCTATGAGAAACACTCTTCAGAAGGTACTAACAGTGGTAATTCACGTAACGGGAAGTATCCTAAAAAGATACGGACACATTATGGAGAATCAGTCATAGAAGTACCCCGTGACCGTCAGGGAGAGTTTGAGCCAACCGTAGTTCCCAAGCATCAAAGCCGTGGCCTGTCAATAGAAAAACTTGTTATTTCGCTTTATGCAAAAGGCATGAGTGTTTCCGATATTGAGGAGGAAATGAAAGAAATCTATGGTATAAGCCTGTCAACTTCGGCTATATCCGTCATAACCAACAAAGTAACGCAAGCAGCTACAGAATGGCAGAACAGACCATTGGAAAGCCTTTATCTGATTGTTTGGATGGACGGTATTGTATTCAAAGTTCGTGATCAGGGTAAGGTTATCAATAAAACTGTTTATCTCTGTGTCGGCCTTAATAAAGAAGGCATAAAAGAAGTATTGGGTATGTGGGTTGGAAAATCTGAAAGTTCCAGCTTCTGGACAGGTGTTTTGACTGATTTAAAAGCTCGTGGAGTGGAAGATATTCTGGTTACTGTAACTGATAACCTGAATGGATTCACCGATTCAATAAAAGCGGTATTCCCCAATGCAACCACTCAAATATGCGTTGTTCACCAAATACGTAATTCCTGCCGATATGTGGTTTGGAAAGAAAAGAAAGAGTTTACCTCTGATTTAAAGAATATCTACAATGCTCCAACCAAAGAATCTGCTGCTTCAGAGCTTGATTTATTTGATCAAAAATGGGGAAAGAAATATCCTTATGCCATACGTTCCTGGCGTGTGAATTGGGAGGAGCTGACCGCATTTTTTGACTTTCCTGTTGAAATCAGAAAAATCATTTATACAACCAATCTAATTGAAAACCTCAATGGCAAAATCAGGAAATACACCAGAAACAAATTGTCATTTCCTAATGATGATGCTCTTAAGAAAGCCGTATTTCTTTCTTTGACTGAAATCCAGAAAAGCTGGGACCAACCTATTTGGAACTGGGGCTTGATTTTTAATCAGTTTCTAACTATATTTGAAAACAGGATTCAAGTATAAAAACCTGAACCCTGTAGTTTGACGTTTACACAAAATTTTGGATAGTCCCCTTACAATCAAATAATTAAGTTGTGCGTTCTAAACGCCTATACCAATAAATTTAATTTACAACAGTCTTTTTTCTTTCATTTTTGAAAATATTAGTGAAATGTTTTATTTTACAGTCACATTTATAAGAATATTTACCCCTGGAGTTGCTATTTAGTGCATATAAAGTTTTATGATTCCCTAGTTTCGTGAATAATATTATGTTAATATTTACTATTATAATCCAAAGCAACTATATATAAATTTAGTTCCCATTTGCAATCTGCGGTTCAGACTGATACTTATTGGTCGATTCAAATTGTAGATGTGATTAATAATTGTTGAAATTTATTTTCCTATTTTTGTTGATGATGGTTTTCATTATTGTATGTTGCTATACAAAATTATTTTTACTTGGATAAAATATGTATTACGCTAAGCTGACATTAGCAACTGCAAGAAATACCGACAACCATCTATTGTATAGAATAAATCTTATAGTAACTTTAGCTGATAGATAATATAATCATCGTAGATGATGTTGTCTTCCTGTTGAAAATAGGAAGATGACCATATCTTCTTTATTGGCTGATACTCCTTGAATAACATAATCTTACCATCTCCCATATTGGATAATTCTTATTATCTGAAAAAAGCTTATTACTCATATTTATGGAAAAATTGTCTATTATTGGTCAATATCATTTTTAGGAAAAATCAAAGTATTATTCTAAAATATTCATCTTTCCTTACTTGGATAAGAGATATACAAAAACAGCCAAATTGAATATTGCAAGACACTTCTTTGTTAAATCATTGAATATCAATAAACAATATTGTCTTCCTATTGAAAATGGGAAGACAACTATTCCTTCTTTATTGGTTAACTTCCTCTTGAATAACATATATACCTATATTTTCCAAAAATCTAGTTTCTTGATAATTGGCAAGTACCACTATGAAAATCTATGAGCATCATTCAAGTTATCAATGTTTTTGGAGAAATTGAGTAATACCTTATTTCTTGGAAAAATCCTTCTATCCTATTCTATTCAAAGAATTATTAGTCGAGAAAAACATTTTTCTGGTTATTGGTTAATACTATGGGAGAATTTACAATTTCATAAAAAAGATGATTTCACCATAATATCATACAATACTTTACTATCAGCATTGAAGTCTTCCTTCCAAAAGGAAGAAAGCTTCCAAGCAATTAATTATTAATATTGTGATAGAAAGATATTATTATACTAGTCTCCAATTTATTACTCTATATATATACTATACAGCGACAGAAAATTGGAGACTAAATATATTCTCAATAGGATGATAACCAATTCAGCTTTTTCCTATAAAACGTTTAATCTTCTGTTTTTTCCCCTTTTCTTTC
>MKRS01000071.1 GCA_001897035.1 Bacteroidales bacterium 45-6 | reverse complement strand
TGGGGAAAGGACTGCCGAACAGATCAAAATAGCTGTGGGTGCCGCCCTCACCGAACTTCCCGAAAACGAAGTGCCGCAAGATTTTGTCGTGCATGGCCCCAACCGCATGACCTCCTTGCCTATGGACATCCCCGTTTCGTATCAGGAAATGGCGCACTGCCTCGAAAAATCTATTTCAAAGATGGATTCGGCCATCCTTAGCGCTTTGGAGCAAACTCCGCCCGAATTATATGCCGACATCGTCCGCAACGGAATCTACCTGACCGGCGGCGGAGCCTTGCTCAGAGGCTTGGCCAAACGCTTTTCGGATCGGGTTGGAATTCCTTTCCACGTGGCAGAAGATCCTCTTCACGCCGTGGCAAAAGGCACTGGCATCGCGTTGAAAAACATTGCGAAGTTCAACTTCCTGATGAGATAACAACATCCAGCCAATTCGCTGGTCGAAACAAAAAACAGGACACAAGCTTCCTTTGGTTTTGCACACGCTGGAAGGGAGCTTGTATTCATCCCAAAAAGCAAGATATATTTGTCCGAATCATCGATCCGCCTATGAGCAAACACTGTTTTAGGAAAAGGATATATAAAAAAGGTGGATTTCGTTTATGCGTAATTTAATTGCATTTTTAGTCCGGAATTCTTCGTGGTTTGTATTTATCATCCTCGAAGGTATCTGTGTTTTCTTACTATATCAAAACAACTCTTACCAACACAGCATCTTTTTCAACAGCTTCAACGAAATTTCCGGTAGGGCTTATTATGTTTCCGGAAGCATCAAGACATTTCTGAATCTCCAAACGACCAACGAAGAACTTGTCATGCAAAATGGGAAACTGGAACAACAAGTGCTGGCACTGGAAAACACCTTGCGCAAGCAAGCGCAAGACTCTGCAAAAGTGAATGCCTTTCTAAAAGATTCACTCGGCAGGCGGATGGCTTACGACTTTGTTGTGGCCCACGTGGAGAACAACAGCGTGTCCCAAATCAACAACTACATCGTAGCCAACAAAGGTTCCAAGGACGGCATAAAGCCAGAGATGGGAGTGGTTTCCACAAGCGGGATCGTGGGGATCGTCAGAAGTGTTTCCCCCAATTTTTCGCTGATCTTGCCGGTATTGAATCCCAAATTCCGCCAAAGCTGCAAAGTCAAAAACACGAACAGCTTCGGCACTCTTTCGTGGGACGGGAAAGACTCACGGTATGCAATCCTGGATGAATTGCCTCGCCACCAAGTCGTGAAAAAGGGAGACACAATCATCACCAGCGGATTTTCAAGCATTTTCCCGGAAGGTGTGCTGGTGGGTACAGTAGAGGGATTCAACAAGAAAACGGATGACAACTTCTACAACCTGAAAGTCAAATTATTCACCAACTTCTACAATCTCAGCTTTGTGAGAATTATCAAAAACGACTTGACAAAAGAACGTCAGGCATTGGAAATGGAGGTGCAGAATGACAAATAACTACGTGAAGCTTATCGCCCAATTTGTCCTGCTCATCCTCGCACAGGTGTTGATTCTGAACCAGGTCTCGGTGTTCAGCTATGCCGTACCTTTGCTGTATATCTATTTCATCATCAATCTCCCGGTCAATTTCAACCGGAGCCTCACCTTGCTTATAGCCTTCATCCTCGGGTTGAGCATCGATGCGTTCACCAATTCATACGGCATCAATTCGGCGGCAACCATCCTTGCGGCCTTCCTTCGCCCCTACATTCAAAAATTGTTTTTCTCATTGGATGACTTCGACGACGTGGTGCCAAGCGTGTCGAAATTAGGCGCCGGAAATTTTTACAAATATGCCGTAAGCATGGTAATCATACACCACAGCGCCATATTCCTCATCGAATACCTGTCACTGAGAGATGTATCGTCCTTACTACTTCATATTGGACTTTCCTCGATACTGACTCTGCTCATTATTGCCGCTTTAGAAAGTTTCTCATACAAACAAAGGACAAGGAATGAGCGACGATAGCAAACACATCTACGAAGAAAGGAAATCGGTTATTGCCATCATCGCAATAGCCGTCGTTGTCATTTATGCCTTGCAACTTTTCTTCCTCCAGATCTACCAGAACAAATACAAAGATTCGGCAGATAGCAACGCATTCCTTAAGAAAACCCTCTATCCAGCCCGTGGCACCATATCTGACAGGAATGGCAAGCTCCTGGTTTACAACAAGCCGACCTACGACATCGTATTCATTCCGAAGGAAGTTCATAACTTCGACACGGCAGAGTTTTGCAAAATACTGAATATCAAAATTGAAGATTACAAAAAACGGATGGACGACATCCGCGACTTCCGTCTCAACCCCGGATATTCGAACTACACCCAACAGACTTTCATGACCCAGCTCAATGCACAAGAGTATGGCCTGATACAAGAGAAATTATACAAGTTCCCGGGTTTTTCGGTACAAAACCGAACAATCCGCGAATACAACTATCCCAATGCCGGAAATATCTTAGGATACGTTGCCGAAGTTAGCCGGGAACACATGGAAGAAGACGACTTCTACCAAAGAGGAGATTACGAAGGCAAATCGGGGATAGAAAAGACATACGAAGAAACCCTGCGGGGCGAAAAAGGAGTTGAAATCCTGCTTCGGGACGCCCACGGGAGAATTCAGGGAAAATACGACAACGGGCTGAGCGACAAGTCACCCGCCTCGGGGAAAAACCTCACGCTTTCGATCGATATGGATTTGCAGACCT
>MKRS01000070.1 GCA_001897035.1 Bacteroidales bacterium 45-6 | reverse complement strand
TATCTTCCACAAAAGGTTGTCGGAGATTCCATCTTGTCGTTTGGAGGAGCAAGGGTGGGATACACCCGGATTTTTCAAGAGAAACCTTATTTGCTTCCTTGGATTCGGAAAGTAGCTCAAGAAGCAAAGAAGCAACACAAGACACTCATTGCGTTCAGTCATTACCCGATGCTCGATTACAACCACGGGGCCACTCAATATATCCGGAAAATGGCTGCTCCCGGAGGATTTGACCTTGAACGCCTTCCTTCGCCCGAAATGGCCGACAGTCTGGCCGATGCGGGAATCAGCCTGCATTCTGGGGGGCATATCCATTTGAACGACGAGGCCGCCCATTTTTCCAAAAAGGGAAACCGGTTGGTCAACATTCAGACACCTTCAACTGCCGGCTACATCCCGGCTTATAAAATAGTGAACATGGAAGATGGAAAAGTGAGCGGAATAGAAACCGTGACCTTGGACTCGGTGCCTTCTTTCAATCATTTCTTCGGAAGGTATCAGCACGAACACGATTCGCTTATGTCGATTGGGAAAACCCCTGTCTGGGACAACGGCATTCTTTCCTCGACCAATTACCGGCAATTTTGTACCTTTCATTTGAAAGAACTGGTTCGCCTCCGCTATGTGAACGATTTCATCCCGTTAGTCAAGCAGCAATTCATTGCGATGACGGGCAAAGAACTGTTCAAATCAGTAGGATTATCCTATGGCAAGCCTCTGGATTGGACTGGATTGGACCTGCTGACCGATTTCTTCAAAATGCGTTTTGGAGGCAGATCGGCCAAGGCTGACATCCCCCGGGAGCGTCTGGCAGCCTATCGGATCTTGTTGGAAAAAACAACGCAGTTGAAGCCTAAGACCGAATGGGAGGACTTCTTATGTAATTTCTCGAATGCTTTTGCTTTGTTGCTAAAAGATGGATAACACGATGAAAACTTTGATTCGATCGATACTGGCAATCATGCTGTACGGATGCAGTTTTACTGCCCTTTGGAGCCAGCAAGCTGGTACCTGGGGGCAATATGTGGATCCGAAAATCGGTTCCGAAGGACAGGGCCGCGTCTTCATAGGTCCTTCCGCCCCTTTCGGGATGGTGAAACCAGGCCCAGACTGCGGCTGCAAGGCCAACAGCGGCTGGCTTCCGATGCCCGAGGCGGTCGCCGGATTTTCGCAAGTGCACGTAAGTGGCACAGGGGGAGGCCCCAAATATGGAAACATATTGATACAACCTTTTAGTGGCGAGCTGTCCGGAACATCCCACGAGGCGCATCGGGAATACGAAAAGATGGAACTCGGGTACTATGAAACAACTTTTCAGGAAAATGGAATCAAGGTGCAAGTAACCACTTCCGAACGGGCATCTTTCTACCGGTTTCATTACTCCGCTTCTTCCAATAGAGCCTTGATGATTGATGCCGGATTTTTTCTGGGTGAAAATAAAATACCGGATGCCCGTGAGGCTCAGCAGTTTGTTGGCTCGGAGATCGAGATTGTTTCAGACACGGAAATCCGAGGATACAGCCGCATTCGGGGCGGATGGAACAACGGCAAGGCATACACCGTTTATTTTTATGCTGTCGCAGATCGGCCGTTTGTGAATGTGCGCACGTGGAAAGGCGATACAATTTCCGAAAAGTTGAAATCTCAGTTTGATGAAGGAAAAAAAACGGGAGCCTTGGTAGCGTTCGGGCCAGAGGGTCAAGCAACTACGATTCAATTCAAAGTGGGAATCTCTTTTCTTAGTTCCCTGAAAGCGCAGGCAAACGTGCAACAAGATATTCCTCACTGGAATTTTTCAGATCAATTGTCGGCCTTACGTGCCAAATGGGAAACCTTTTTCGGTAGGATGGCCTTGCAAGGGAATGCTTCTTTGGCTCAAAAAAGGATGTTCTATACTGGGATTTACCACACCTTGCTGATGCCGGTCGATCGCTCAGGCGAGAATCCGCTGTGGACAGATTCTGTTCCTTATTACGATGACTTTTATGCCATTTGGGATACTTACCGCACTTCCAGTCCGCTAATCACCTTGCTCGATCCGAAAAGGCAGACGGACATTGTGAACTCCTTAATCAACATATACAAAAGGGATGGCTACATGCCCGACGCACGCAGTGGCAACAGCAATGGACGGACGCAAGGCGGCTCCAATGCAGAAGCGGTGATCGCCGATGCGTATGTGAAAGGCTTGAAAGGGATCGATTATTCGTTGGCTTTGCAGGCCATGCTCAAAGATGCAACCGTTCCGCCGGGAGGCAACGAGGAGCAGGAAGGGCGCGGCGGACTCGTCGAATACAACAAACTGGGGTATGTTCCCTACGGCATAGACCGGGCAGGCAATAGAACAGTGGAATATGCCTACAACGATTACAACATTGCCACTGTGGCAAAAGGCTTGGGGCGTGAAGATGTCTATCGGGAATACATCGGCAAAGCCGGCAATTGGAAAAATCTGTGGCGGGACAACTACCTGCATGACGGAACCCGAGGGTTCATCATGCCTCGTTCGGCTGAGGGAGTCTGGCTCGATTCGCTCCCTTTTGGCAAGTCGAAGGTTCAACATCCGACTTTTGTTTACAAGCCCGATATGCGCGAGTCTCCTTGGTATGTGGCCTGGTGGAGCGCCTTCTTCTACGAAGGCATTTCGTGGGAATATTCGCTAAGCATACCTCACGATATACCTGGGCTGATCGAAAAATGCGGTGGGAAAGAAGCTTTC
>MKRS01000069.1 GCA_001897035.1 Bacteroidales bacterium 45-6 | reverse complement strand
TGAGAAAAATCACCCACATCAACAAAGGCGTACGAACCGACCTGCTTCTAATCTGGAGAATGAAAGAAAAAGGAAAACTATTATTCCATTCGGTGATGATATGGGTAAGCTATTTTTTCTATTTTTATGTCACCATCTATGCCTTCGACTTCACAGAAAATCTGGGATTCACCGCAGCGCTAATCACCTTCACGATGGGAAGCATCAGCATGGCTGTGCCAACCAACGGGGGGATGGGGGCTTGGCATGCAGCCGTGATAGCAGCATTGATGCTTTACGGAGTCAGCCATGTTTCGGCTGAGGCATTCGCCTTCGGCGTGTTTGCCTTGCAGTCGCTTTGGGTGATTTTTTGCGGATTGATCGGGATTGCGGGATTGTCGATTTACAAGAATGGGAAAACGAAGTAAGAGGGAGAGCTGGTGCGTCTCATTATAGTATTCCAGGATATTCTTTACTTTGGAATAATTTCGCCTCGTCACATATATTTCCTTGTTAGGGATGGGCGGGAAGAATACGCAACGCAGGGTTTTGTTCTCTATAGACACAAGATAGTCTATGTCGATAATGGCATAGTCCCACTTTACTTCGTTTGAAAGCGAGGAAGAGTAAAGGTTCTGGTTGCACGATTCTCATTTATCGATTCTTCACAGAATGAATGATGGAGCTTTTGAAACCTTTTAATTGAAAAATCTGGGCTGATTGTAATTATCAGGATCACTGTATTGTTAAATAAATTTAAACCCGGAAAAATGTTTTGCGATTATGTTGTGAAACATAAAAATGTTTGTATCTTTGTATCAAGTTTTTCATGGTATTAGATTTAAGGTTAATAAGAAGATTGGTTGTCGAGATGACAACCTTTTTTTATTTCAGGGCATTCGGGCTAATGTTTTCCCTCAAAACTTAGGAACTGACCTCCTTCCATACAGAAATCGCTCCCATCATATAACAATTTAGGCTTTCTTCCGTTATTTTCTTTGATGCAAAAAAAATGCAGTATCCGGATAGGGTGTTGTTGCGAAAAGCTTATTTTTGCAAAAGTAAAACAGTAATATGATCTTAAGTTTATTATTTTGTTAGCTGATAGGAGTATGAATAAGAAAGCAGTTTTATCGTTGGTGGCGTTGGTGGGCTTTGGTGCGCTGTCTGCTCAGAAAAATGATCCCGTTGTTGTGAAAATCAATGGAAATCCAGTCACCAAAAGTGAGTTTGAGTACATCTATCATAAAAACAGTAGTGCCGGAGACTCCGACAAGAAGAGTCTTGACGACTATCTGAACTTGTTTGTCAACTACAAGCTGAAGGTGGAAGAAGCCAAGACGCAGAAGCTGGATACGGCGGCAAGCTTCCTGAAAGAATATTCAGGATATAGGGCGCAGCTTGCCGAACCTTATTTGCAGGATACAGTGTCGGAACTGGCTTTGGCCAAGAAATATTATGACCGGCTGGGCGAAAATCTGGAGGTCAGCCACATACTCATCCCTCTTGGTAAAAAGGAATTGCTGCCGGCAGACACTTTGGCGGCATACAACAAAGCGCTGGATGTGTGGAAAAAACTGACGGATGCCTCGCATCCTATGTCCTTCGAAAACGCTGCGGCTGAGTTCTCGGCCGACCATTCAGAGAAGAAACCTGGTTATTTGGGTTGGGTGACGGCCAATATGCTGGTAGCTCCATTTGAAAATGCAATGTACGGCCTCAAGCCGGGAGAGATAAGCCTTCCTGTTCGGACAAGCTTCGGATACCATATCATCCTGTTGCACAACAGACGGCCTGATGTCGGGCAGTCGCGTGTGGCTCACATCATGTTTGGAACGAATTCAGGGATGACCCCCAAGCAAATCGACAGCGTTTACAACCAGGCCGATGCCGTTTACAAGAAATTAGTTGCCGGAGGAGATTATGGGCAGTTGGCCAAGGATTACTCGTCCGACAAATACTCGTCCGAGCATGGCGGCGAAATCGGCTGGGTAAATGTGGGAGCGCGTTTCCCTTCGGAATGGTTGGAAGCAAGTTTTTCCCTCAAACAGGTGAATGACTTTACCAAACCAATGAAAACCGATTTTGGATACCATATCATCAAATTGCTCGAAAAGAAACCCCGCGAACCGTTCTCGGCGTTGAAACCGCAAATAGTGAACTACATCAAAAATGGCGATCACAAGCTTGAACTTGAATCCCTGAAGATTACAAGGCTTGAAACAGGCATAAAAGCGGAGGTGAATTCAAAACCTTATTTGGCTTTGTTGAGCCTCTCGAATACAGAGTTCCCGGGCGATTCTGCATTTTTGGCCCAAGCGCAAAACATTAAGAAGCCTTTCTTGAAAGTGGATAAGGAGACTTATACTACGGATGACTTTCTGGAATTCCTGAAGGCCGAAAAACCCCGGACAGCAGCCGTTTCTACGGAATATCTCAACAACCGTTTCAATTCGTTTTTGTTGGCCAAATTAAACTTGGCAAAAGAGCATGGATTGAGCGGGAAGTATCCCGAATTTAAGAATTTGTCGAACGAGTACTTCGACGGCATTCTTTTGTTTGATGTCATGAATCGGGAAGTTTGGCAGAAAGCGGAAAAAGATACACTTAGCCTTGAAAAATATTTTGCTGCTAACAGAGCGAAATATACTTGGACAGCACCCAAGCACAAAGGATATGTGATTCATTGCAAGGACGAATCCGTATTGGCTAAGGCAAAGGACATAGTGGCCCGCAATAAAGGGAAGAA
>MKRS01000068.1 GCA_001897035.1 Bacteroidales bacterium 45-6 | reverse complement strand
AGAAAACCCTTATCGTATTGGGACATCCCAATTACAGCCAATCAACTGCAAGCAAAGCCCTTGTCCAATTGTTGGACGGTGCTGCCGACGTAACAGTTCACAGCATCAGCGAAGCCTATCCCGACGGGAAAATCGACGTGCAAAAAGAGCAAGCTCTTTTGGAAAGCCACGATCGCATCATCTTCCAATTCCCCACCTACTGGTTCAACGTACCCGGATTTTTCAAAGACTGGATGGATCAGGTTCTGGCCTACGGATGGGCTTTTGGCCCCGGAGGAACAGCTTTGGCCGGAAAAGAATACGGAGTAGTCACCACCACTGGAGCAGTTGCCGAAACATATCAACCTGGTGCGGTCGGATTCACCATCGACGCAGTTATATTGCCCGTAGTTGCATCGTTGAAATATTGCGGTAGCAACTACCTGGGTCATGCGGCGCTCCACAATGCGATGGCAGTGACTCCCGAATCGATAGCAGAAGTCAAGGACAGCTACCTCAAATTATTCGCATAAAGCATTTGCAACCGTCATAAAACTGAAAAAGTTGCTTTCCTTCATGGGGAGCAACTTTTTTTTCTGCCAAGGCAGGAGGAATTATTTTCAAGATGTAGTTGGCAATAAAAAGATAAAAGGTGACTTTTCGCAAAGTCACCTTTTATGAGTTAATTTAGGTATCAGTGTTTAAGGTAAAAAGATTGTTTTAGGTTATCTGCCAGCAAAGATAGGGCATTTATAAGTCTCGCTCCAAAAAAAAATACATATTATAAAACATGTTTTTTCAATATAAAATCGGCGTTAATTAACAAGTAATCCCAATTAAGTTATTGTTAACAAGCATTATAGATCAATCAAATACAAGATAGACACCTTCTATTTAGACAAGTGAAAATGTTATTATTTTCAAATAAAACACATCCTTTTTTAAGACAATCAGACGTCGATGGCACATTATTTCCATTTTATACAAAGTTTCTATATCTTTACGTCACATTCGAATTTAATTAATGAAAAAATAATGGGAAAATACATTCTTCTATTGCTTTTGTCTGTTTCTTGTGCCTTTTCAGGACAATCTTTTGCCTGCACCAACTTTCTGGTAGGCAAGAAAGCATCGGTGGACGGCTCCACCATCATCTCCTACAATGCCGATTCCTACGCACTGTATGGGGAATTATACCATTGGCCCGCAAAAAAACATGCTCCGGGCGAAAAACTTCGTGTGAACGACTGGGACACCGGAAGATATTTGGGAGAAATCGACCAGGCAAAGGAAACCTACAACGTGATCGGCAATATGAACGAACATCAGTTGGCCATCGGCGAGACTACTTTTGGCGGGCGTGAGGAATTGAATGACTCCACAGGAGGCGTTGACTACGGAAGCCTCATATATATCGCTTTGCAGCGTTCCAAAACGGCCAGGGAAGCTATCGGCGTGATGACTTCCTTGGTTGAAAAATATGGCTATTACAGCGAGGGAGAATCCTTCAGCATAGCCGACCCCAACGAAATCTGGATCATGGAAATGATAGGAAAGGGTGTAGGCCGCAAAGGCGCCGTGTGGGTGGCTGTGAGGATTCCGGACGACTGCATCGCTGCACATGCCAACCAATCGCGCATCCAGCAATTTCCGCTCAACGATCCCGCCAACTGCCTCTATTCGAAAGATGTAATCTCTTTTGCACGCGAAAAAGGCTATTTCAAAGGAAAAGATAGCGAATTCAGCTTTGCCAAGGCTTACAACCCTCTCGACTTTGGAGGAAAACGCTTCTGCGAAGCCCGCGTGTGGAGCTTTTTCAACCGCTACAACAAAGACATGGCCAAATTTGTCACCTATGCCAAAGGGGAAACCAGCGACCCAATGCCTTTATATATCAAGCCTGACAAAAAGCTGAGCGTTCGCGATGTGCAGGCCTCTATGCGTGACCATTACGAAGGCACAGAGCTCGACTGGACAAACGACGTGGGTGCTGGCCCCTACAAATCGCCTTACCGTTGGGCACCGCTGGAATGGGAGGTGGACTCGGTGAAATACTGCAACGAACGCCCTGTATCCACGCAGCAAACGGGCTTCACGTTTGTAGCCCAGATGAGATCGTTCTTACCAGATAAGATAGGAGGCGTACTGTGGTTTGGCGTGGACGATGCCGGACAGTCGGTTTACACGCCCATGTACACCTGCATGACGGAAACTCCCGAATGCTATCGGGTTGGAAACGGCAACTTGTATGACTTCTCATGGACTTCTGCTTTCTGGATTCACAACTGGGTGGCCAACATGGTGTACAACCGCTACGACCAGATGCACCCCGACCTGAAAAAGGTGCAGGACAGGTTAGAAGACGGATTTTTCCGCAAGCAAACAGAAGTAGAAAACAAAGCTCTGGAATTGGCCAAAACCTCAGAACAGAAAGCTGTGGAATGCCTGACCGCCTATTCCATTGAGTCGGCTCAAAATGCTTTTGCCGAATGGAAAAAATTGGGAGAATTCCTGCTCATCAAATACATGGACGGAATTGTCCGCAAAGAGAAAGACGGCGTATTCGAACGAAATCCTTATGGAGGACCATCTGCCACAAAACGAGTCGGCTATTCCAAAGAGTTCTACCGCCGGGTGGTCAATGAAACTGGCGACAGATACAAA
The DNA here is from genome assembly GCA_001897035.1 of Bacteroidales bacterium 45-6. Classification (GTDB taxonomy): domain Bacteria; phylum Bacteroidota; class Bacteroidia; order Bacteroidales; family Dysgonomonadaceae; genus UBA1309. The sequence goes on along the minus strand of MKRS01000068.1, from coordinate 91 downwards.
GTAAAAAAATGAGAATTGTAAATATTTGACTACCAAATCAGTGAGACAAATTTACAGAAAAAAGCTCATCCGATATTGCAAAATCAAATAA
>MKRS01000067.1 GCA_001897035.1 Bacteroidales bacterium 45-6 | reverse complement strand
CCGGCGATTCTGGTTGAGTATTTTCTTCTCCATCACTTTCGCTACTATCACGTTGACTCGTATTACGAGAATCTTTTAAAAGATGACAAAAAAACATTTTCAATAAATAAGAAAAAAAATCATTCTGTTTACTACCATTGTTCGGTAATTGATTTTCATTTAATTTCGTAAAACATGCATCACAAACACGGACGGGTTTCGAACTTAAATGCAAGATAAGAAGACGTTTCTTCGAACAATTATCACAGACAATAATTCCACATTTTCGACAATGCTAATAAATCAACATTATTTCGACAAAAAATTTCGTTCGTCATGACTTACATGTCGACGATTGTAAGGTGAAAATTTCGTCGAATTACAATGCATACATATCTCAGCTTTAACATCGGGCACCCAAGGTTCAGGTGTATCTTGAAATCCATTATTACCACCTTTAGCATGACGAATACAACGTTCGAGATGTGTCAACCATTCTTGTCGTTCGCGATCGGAATTTGCACGAACAGTAAATGATTTCTTTGGACTACGAATGACCCAACCATACGGATTTTCTATTGAAATTATTTTAAAAAATGCGCTTGGCGTTCCCGGGGTCATCATGGTGATTCTGGTGTTGCTGATCGTGTTCATCGTGATTGTCAGGGCTACCTCAGTTCAGGTCTTCCACAATGCATTCCGTCGAAAAGACAAGGAAAGTTCCGAAAATCCTCCTGACGAGATGGATTATTTGGGCGAACCGGAAGAAGAAATAATAGAAGAGAAACCCAAGCAGTCGTGGTTTGCTTCCCTGATTGAAAAGAAGCAAAAAGCCGTTGATTTTTTAGATGTAGAGAAAGAACTTACCCTCCAACCAGCGAATGAACGCCCTGTCTCGACATCCGTCAATATGGGTGATGATTTCGAAATAGTGTATCCCGGTGGTGATGCCGATTACAATTTGAATGAACCTGCGAATGCACCAATAGCCAACGATGAGTCTTCGGACGAAGATGCCGAGGAGTTTGTCGATGGCGAACAAGTTGAAGACTTCGACCCCAAGCTCGATTTGTCGTCCTTCGCTTTTCCGTCCACCGATCTGCTCCGCTTCTACGACAATGGCACCAAGGGTGTGGACTTTGAGGAGCAGAAGGAAAACAAGGAAAAAATCATAACAACGCTCCGGAATTATGGAATCGAAATCACGTCGATCAAGGCCACTGTGGGACCCACTATTACGCTCTACGAAATAGTACCGCAGGCAGGCGTGCGAATTTCGAAGATCCGGAACCTGGAAGACGACATCGCCTTGAGTCTTTCCGCTCTGGGAATCCGCATCATTGCCCCGATGCCCGGAAAAGGGACAATCGGCATAGAAGTTCCCAACAAGGATCCCCAAATCGTGTCCATGCAGTCTGTCATCGCTTCGAAGCGTTTCCAAGAGTGCGCTTACGATTTGCCTGTGGCTTTGGGCAAGACCATCACGAACGAGATTTTCATGTTCGACCTTTGCAAGATGCCGCACTTGCTGGTGGCGGGTGCCACGGGACAAGGGAAGTCCGTAGGGTTGAATGCCATCATCACTTCCTTATTATATAAGAAGCATCCTGCGGAAATGAAGATGGTGTTGGTGGATCCCAAAATGGTGGAGTTCAACATTTATTCGACGATCGAAAAGCATTACCTGGCAAAACTGCCGGATGCCGAAAAAGCCATTATCACGGATGTCACCAAGGTCACTCAAACGCTTAATTCTTTGACGAAAGAGATGGACGACCGCTACGAGTTGCTGATGGAGGCACATGTCCGCACGATCAAGGAATACAATGAGAAATTCAAGAAACGAAAACTCAACCCGCTCAAAGGGCATCGTTTCCTTCCTTATATTGTAGTTATCATTGACGAGTTTGGCGACTTGATAATGACTGCCGGCAAAGAGATCGAAATGCCGATTGCCCGAATTGCCCAAAAAGCCCGTGCGGTGGGCATTCACATGATTATCGCCACCCAACGTCCCACAACCAACATCATTACGGGCACTATCAAAGCCAATTTTCCCGCCCGAATGGCTTTCCGTGTCACCTCGCAGATCGATTCGCGCACGATCCTCGATATGGCCGGAGCAAACCAATTGATTGGCCGCGGAGATTTACTTTTCTCGCAAGGAAGCGATTTGGTGCGGATCCAGTGCGCTTTTGTGGACACACCCGAAGTGGAAGGCATTGCGCAATACATCGGAAACCAGAGGGGATATTCCCGCGCTTTCGAATTGCCTGAATACCTGGGTGATAGTGCTGACTCCAAATTGGGCGGAGAAGTGGACTTGGGCGACAAAGACCCCTTGTTCGACGAAGCTGCCCGGCTCATTGTTGTGCATCAGCAAGGTTCTACCTCGCTCATCCAACGTAAATTTTCAATCGGCTACAACCGTGCAGGCCGCTTGATGGATCAACTGGAACGCGCCGGTATCGTAGGGCCGACACAGGGAAGCAAACCCCGCGAAGTGCTTATTGGCGACGAATACCATCTGGAGCAAATCTTGAACAAGTGAAATATTTCCCTCGATTTTTAAACTATCGCAAAACTAACATGTCATACGATTGCTGATGGATATTAGAGTAATTGAATAAATTAAACGGTTTTTACTATATGAACAAGCTATTTTCTTTTTTTATATTCCTACTTGCCTGTGCAACAAGTTTATATGCGCAAGATGCAAAGTCTATTTTGGACAAGGCTTCCGAATCCTATACACG
>MKRS01000066.1 GCA_001897035.1 Bacteroidales bacterium 45-6 | reverse complement strand
CAATTCAAAATAGTAGAATGCCTTTACCGCTTTCACTTGTGCTTTCCACCGATTCAATTCTCCCGGCTTCAAGTTGGCGACATCGTCAATCCGACTGATAAACGTGTTGCAACGGCGTATGTCGTAATAAATCTGGTTATAAGCCCACACATCGTTGTACGGATTCAAAGCCGTCTGTAATCCATCCGGGATAAAAAGAAGGGACATTCCCCGCTCTTTGCGCGCATAATCTCCGCCGGTGTATTCGTCAGCACCTAAAACTGCCGGGTTAGAACCATAGTAATACATGTAATACCAAGAGGACGAATAAGCGTCTTTCATCCATTGCAAAGAACTAGTACGCGTCTGAAATATTTTATCAGTTGAAAGGACATCATTCTCGGGAACTAAGTCAAGGTAGTTGCATCCCGACAAAAAAATGACCGAACACAACATGCTCATTATTGCTTTTAAATTCTTCATAATTGTCTTTTTTAGAAACTAACATTTAAACCAATGGAGAAGGTTCTTTGTATCGGGTAATTAAACCCACTGCTTCCCAATTCCACGTCCCACAGCTTGAATGAACTTATGATGAACGGGTTATCAACACTGACGTATGGCTTGACACGTTGCATGCCCATGTTGCTGACCCATTTCTGAGGAAGGCTGTATGCCAACATAATCTGTTGACAACGCAAAAACCTGACCGGACGCATGAAATACGTGGAATAGCGCGGAGATTCCTGCCCATATCCTCCTTCTTCCATGTTATGTGTGCTTATCGCATTTGTTGAAAGGCGTGGCCAAAAAGGCTTGCTTTGCATATTGTCCGGAGTCCAGTGATTGTCCCATATTTCTTTCAGCAAGGCATGGTCTCCATAAAAAGGGCCAAGGGCAACAGGGTTCATGAACAATGATCGTTGGCCTGAACCTTGAAATGCAGCACTGAATTCCAAACGTTTCCAATAAACAAAAGCGCTGAATCCATATACAAAACGAGGAGAAGTAGGATAGCCGATATAGGTTGCGTCATCCACGCTGATTTTTCCATCTCCGTTTATGTCCCGGTACTTAATATCTCCAGGCATAACATTTCCGGATTGCTTCGGAGACCGGTCGATCTCTTCCTGGCTTTGAAATAATCCCTCGGCAATATAACCGATTTGTTGAGACACATCATGCCCTACGCGGCGTTGCCAAGACGGCTTGTTGGCGCCTTCTTCGATTTGCAAATAAATGGCCTTGCTATACGTAAATGTTCCATTTAGGATAAAATAGCAATCGTTGTTGAATGAGTGCTGCACTTTGCCCGAAAAATCGATCCCTCTCGAGCGACCTTTTCCTATATTCGAATACGGATAAAGGCCAAGCCCCATGGTTGCAGGAACAACAACGCGCTGGGAAAGAATATTGTGGCGTATCTCCTGATAAGCATCCACGGTGCAGTCAATCAGTCCTTTGAACAAGGCAAATTCCAAGCCAAAGTTAGCCTGCTCTGCAATCTCCCATTGGATCGTCGGATTGGCGTAGGACACCGTATTGTAGTTTCCCTTCTGATTCTGAGTTATATTCTCCAAGTAGAGATACCTACCTGTATTTCCATACACCGATATGTCTCCCGTGCCAATGCCATCATTCCCGACCTTGCCATAGGAAGCCCGAAGTTTCAAATAGGAGAGCCATTTGGAAGAAGGCTTGATGAAGGATTCTTTAGAGGCGATCCATGCTCCGCCTACTGCCGGAAAGAACCCGAATCGGTTGCTTTTAGCAAAGCGTTCGGAGCCATTATAGCCGAAGCTTCCTTCTAAATAATAACGTTCTTTGAACCCGTAAGACAAACGCATCGATGTGCCCATGTTGCGGTGCTTGATGGAACTGAACAAATTTGTTGCAGCCGACGAAGCCTGCTGCTGAATATTGAATAATCCGGTATAGGTGAGGTTGTGATCTCCCCAAAGTCCGTTATACATGATGCGAAATTCACCTCCCAACTGTGTGTTGCCGTACACGGTTTTACGATTTGGGTCCATCTTCAGAACAGTCTCGCCCTCGTCCAATAACTCTAAAGAGTGTTCTCCTGTCTGTTGATTGTAGTTCAGCAAGCGATACTTGTAAGGCTTCACGGAAAAAGGCAACATCTCGTATGATTGTTTGTAATAAGAAAGATTTGCCCTTAATTCGAGTCCCTTCAAGAACATCCCGAGGTTTTGGATATATTCCAGTTTGTTGGTTGTGGAGAAACGGGTTGTTTCCTGATAGCCTTGCTGAATAGTCGCATACGGATTCTGGGAATTTATATTTTCAAAACCGAAATGGATGTGCGGCCAGTTAGAATCCAGGTCAGCAGGATATACCGGAGCATAATTGACCGGACTCGCATTGAATGCCATGCCATAGGCCCCTTGGACGCTTGTCAAAGGGCCGTGGTAATCGTCCAGCGAAGAATTGGAATTGATGGTCAGTTTCGAGCTGGGCGTCATGTCGATGTTGAGATTCATGCGCAATGTCGTGGTCTTATTGTTGATATTGACATCGAACTGATTCAATCTGTCAGTTTTCAACATCCCTTCATTCACATCCAATCCGAGAGAGGCATAGTATTGGATGATTTTCGAACCACCCCGCACGCTAAGCCCTGCACGGTGATTGACTGTTGCATCCTTGAACAGTTGCTTGTACCAGTCGTTGGCAGGATACACCCACGAAGGATATCGTCCCGTACCTGTATTGTTGATGCGTTCCGCGGTATATTTGGGCTGAGACAAA
>MKRS01000065.1 GCA_001897035.1 Bacteroidales bacterium 45-6 | reverse complement strand
AAGCCCTGAACTTACAGGGAAGATCACAAAGTTATTCGGTCACTTCTTCACTTCTTCACTTGTTCACTTGATCACTTGATCCCTTTTATTATCTTTGTGTATGCTTATACATTGATACTAAACAATGGCCTTAAAACAGCAATTACAACTAAAACAGCAGCAAAAATTATCTCCGCTCCAGATGCAGGTCATCAAGCTCACGGAACTCCCGCTTTTGGAGTTGGAAGAGCGCATCAAACAAGAGCTGGAAGATAATCCCGCACTGGAGGAAGGAATAGAAGATTCTTTCCCGGACGATGATGTGCAAGATGTCAACGACGAAGGCAGCGACACCACGCAGGAAGACCTTGCCCTGGGTGATTATCTCACCGAAGACGACATTCCAGACTACCGTCTCAACGACAACAACCATTCCTCTTACGAAAAGAAAGAAGACATACCTTTCTCGGTGAGCGAATCGCTGCACGACTACCTGCTGGAGCAACTGGGCCTGACCGAACTGAACGAAACCGACATGAAGATCGCCGAATACATCATCGGCAACATCGACAAAAACGGCTACCTCGAACGACCACTTCCAGCCATCAGCGACGACCTGCTGTTTCAGCAAAACATCGACGCCGACCGCAACAAGCTGACGCACATCTTGCAAGTAATTCAGGAATTTGAGCCAGCTGGCGTCGCCGCCCAAAATCTGCAGGAGTGCCTTTTGTTGCAACTTCAACGGGAAGAGCAAACCCTGTCGGTGCGCAACGCCTTCGCCATCCTGAAGGATTATTTCGAGGAATTCTCGCGCAAGCATTACGACCGGATATTGAGACAGCTTAACATTTCGGAAGACGACCTCAAAGATGCCATCGACGAGGTCATCTCCCTCAATCCCAAGCCGGGAAATGCCTGGGGAGATTCGCTCTCGGCCACAATGAACACCGTGATCCCGGATTTCATCGTGGAAGCCCAAAACGGCGAGGTGATCCTCAACATGAACCAAAAGAATATCCCCGAACTAAGGATCAGCCGCGAATATTCCGAGATGTTCCAAGGCTATGCAGAAAACAAGAAAGGAGTCTCCAACGATGTGAAAAACACCATGCTCTTTGTCAAACAGAAGCTCGACTCGGCCCGCTGGTTCATCGACGCCATTCGCCAACGGCAGGAGACCATGCAGCGCACCATGGAGGCCATCATCGACTTGCAATATGACTTCTTCCTAACGGGCGACGAAGTGATGCTCCGCCCGATGATCCTCAAAGATGTGGCCGAACTCGCCGGATACGACATATCCACCATCTCGCGGGTGACAAGCAGCAAATACGTGCAAACCAACTTCGGGGTGTTCCCGCTAAAATATTTCTTCTCCGAATCGATGCAGAACGATGCCGGCGAGGAGATTTCATCGCGCGAAGTAAAAAAAATCCTGAAGGAATCCATCGAGGAAGAAGACTCAAAGAAACCGTTGACAGACGACAAGCTGGTGGAAATACTGAAGGAAAAAGGGTATTTGATCGCCCGCAGGACGATCGCCAAATACAGGGAACAAATGAATATTCCCGTAGCAAGATTACGCAAAAAGATATAAGTCAGAAATATATGAAAGAATTCCTTAGCAGTTTCGTAGAAAAAATATTCCACCCGCTTTTGATGCCGCTCTATGGAATGGCTCTTCCATTTCTTTACACCGACGTCTATTTCGTGAGCATATCGCAAAGCTTCCGCTTCTTCTTGCTGATAGCCACCGCTACCTTCATCCTGCCCACAATGATCGATATTTTCATCCGCTTGGCAAAAGGGAAATGGTCGCTCGCCAATAAGCCCGCCTTAGCCTTAGTGCCTTATGCCGTGTCAGCATTAGGCAGCCTGCTGCTTCTGTATTTCTTTTTCAGGATAGGACTCCCGCTGTGGTACCTGAGTTTGCTCTTAGCCCCCATGGTTGTCATTTTGGCCACGATCGTTCTCCATTATTTTTGGAACGCAAGCCAAATACTGCTCGGAATCGGGGGAATCTTAGGATCGATGATGTGCGTTTGCTACTTTGTGAAAGGAGAAAACCCGTTCATCCTGTTCATTTTCCTGTTTTTAGCAGGCGGTTTCGTTGGCTCCTTCCAGCTTTCTTCGGGAAAGCACAGCAAAACCCAAGTTTACGGCAGTTTCGTGGTGGGTTGGTTCCTGGCTTTCGCCACGGTGTTCTTGTCGATCTATTTGTTCTATTTATTGCATTGACACACGACCCTATTCGGCTATCTTTTTAGTATTCAACAGGATAAACAAACATAAATTGCCGATAGATTTTTTTAACCTCAAAATGCACGAAGGAAAATCTTATAACTGTATCTTTGTAGCGGAAATATCGTTTCAAATAAATATCTATCAAACAACAGTTTAGTAACTATTAAAAAAATAACAACTTATGAATTTTCCAGAAGATTTGAAATACACCAAAGACCACGAATGGGTACGTATCGACGGTGAAGAAGCCTATGTAGGCATCACAGATTATGCACAAAACGAATTGGGCGAGATCGTGTATGTGGACGTCACCACCCTTGGCGAAACAGTAGCCAAAGAGGAAGTGTTTGGCAGCATCGAAGCGGTGAAAACAGTTTCCGACCTGTTCCTACCTTTGTCGGGCGAAGTGGTGGAATTCAACGAGGAACTAAACGACAGCCCCGAGCTTGTCAACCAAGATCCTTATGGAAAAGGCTGGATCATCAAGCTGAAGGTCAGCGATGCTTCCGAATTCGACGCTTTGCT
>MKRS01000064.1 GCA_001897035.1 Bacteroidales bacterium 45-6 | reverse complement strand
GTAATGCTCCCATAGCGGTGGTATTCATACGAAATACTTTGTTCTTTCAAGTAATGAAGCAGTTCCACACGTCCTTCCGACAAGGGTGACTGCGTGGCGATGTATTGGCCGTTTTTGGCAGCAACCTGATAGAATGCCTCCGACAGATTTGCCGTTAGGGTACGGATGCGGCTGTACTTTTTCATTCCTTCCAGGAATTGGCTTTCGCTCTCGGTCTTCAGTGGATAGGTTTCGGCAAGCGCCTTTCTCAATTTTAAGTATTTGGGATCATTCTCCTCGATGCTGATCGCGAGTCCTGCCTTGGCCATTTTGGCGGCAGCAATCACCCGCAAAACATCCAGTGTGGTGTCGTGGAAGTGGATTCGCAAGGCCATGTTACGGATAGGCAAATAGCGGAACGTGTTCTTTTCTCCATAAATGTGTTGAGTGTCGTATTCCTTGGCAAATTCTTTTATCCAGCTTGCCTGGTAATTTTCAACGGCTTGCTGGAAGTGCGCATTTTCTTCTTCGCTAAGCAAGGCCGATAGTGTTGGGAAATGTGTGGTGGCAGTTTTTAAAACAGGTGCTTGTTGCTTCTGTTCGAAGTGGACGAAACAGGAAACATAATTCGGTCCGCCTGCCTTGATGCCGCCGCCGAAAGCCGAAAGCTTCATCCCGCCAAAAGGTTGCCGGTTGACAATGGCACCGGTGATGCCCCGGTTGATGTAGAGGTTGCCTGCTTCGATGCTGTTTTTCCAAGCCTCGATCTCGCTCTCGTCAAGCGATTGCAATCCCGAGGTGAGGCCGTAGTCGCTGCTGTTGACTAATTTGATGCCTTCCACCAAGTCGTCGATGCGGACTACGGATAGGACAGGGGCGAAAAGCTCGGTTTGGAAAGTGAAACTGCCTGGTTTCACACCCCATTTGACGGAAGGGCGCAGGATGTATTTGTCGTCATCCAGATACTCCGGTTTCACGAGCCACGATTCGCCTTCTTCCAAGTGTTGGATCGCTTGTTCGAGCTTGTCGTTTTGGTTCGTAATCATGGGGCCGACAATCGATGCGCCGTCCCATTGGCTTCCCGTTTGGATGCTGCTGACGGCATCGACGAGTTTCGATTTGAAATCAGGGTCGTCATACACTTCTTTGTCGAGCAAGAGCAAGGAGCAAGCCGAACATTTTTGTCCCGCATTGCTGAAAGCTGATGTCACCACATTTTGGATGGTGTGGTCGCGGTCGCCGCTGGCAGTGAGGATCATCGCATTTTTCCCGCCTGTTTCTGCCGCCAAAGGGCATTTTGGATTGGTTTCCAGCAAGCGGAAAGCCGTGTCGGTGCCGCCTGTCAGGATGATATGCTTTATCAAAGGGCTTTTTGTGAGGTAATTGACTGGCTCGCGCCCATCTGCGCAAAGCAGTTGCAAGGCGTCTTTGGGAACGCCCGCTTCCCAAAAACATTGGGCAAATTCCCAAGCCACCGGATAGGCCGATGTGGCTGGTTTCAAGATTACCGTATTGCCTCCTGCCAAGGCTGCCGCCACGCCGCCTACGGGAATGGCGAGAGGGAAATTCCAAGGCGGGATCACCAGGATAATTCCTTTGGGAGAAATGGTCACGTTTTCCAAATCTTCGAAGGTTTTCATCGAAATAGGGTAGTAACGGCAAAAATCCACTGCTTCAGATACTTCCACATCCCCTTCGTAGAATGTTTTTCCGGTGATGGCACTCATGCAGCCAATGAGGTCGCCACGTTTTGCGGATACGTTGTCGGCCACTTTGTGCAAAATCTGATTGCGATGAGCCAAGGATGTCTTGCGCCAGCCTGAAGCATCCTCGTCGGCAATGCGGAGCATTTCTTCCGCTTCGGGCAGAGTGGTGAGACCTACTTTGCATACGCATACGCTTTCGGGCTGACCGTGGTCGAAATATTCGAGCTGTTTTTGTCCTGTTGAGGCTTTTTCCCCTATCTGCACGGGTATTTCGTAAGGCGCATCGGCCGGCGATTTTTTCCATTTTCGGCGTATTTCGTCCGCCCATTTGCGGTTGGCTGGCAAGTCAAAATTGGTGTCGGGTTCGTTTCGGAACGGTTCCCTATCTGCGATGGCGGTCGCCGGTTTCGTCCTGTCTTGGTGACGTTTGGGCGTGATGCTTACCGAATCTTTCAAGGCGTAAGCATCCAGAAATTGCTGTTTCAGGAAATTCCATTGCCCGCTTCCCACTTTCAGGTTGAAGGAATAGCTGAGGAAATTTTCCTTGCCCGTGTTTTCGTCCAAGCGGCGCACCAAATAGGAGACGGCATTCAGGAAATGTTCATCTTTCACCACCGGCGTATAGAGGATGATCTGTTTGTCGAGGTTTCGCATCACCCTTGGCAGGTGGTTAGCCATCCCCTCAAGCATTTCGAAAGTCACATAATCTTCCACGCCGTTTTGTTTGCTCAACAGGTACGCATAGCCGATGCTGAAAAAATTGTGCGAAGCTACTCCCAAATGCAAGGCTTTGGCATTTTCGGGCAGCATGGCCTTGTCGAGGATATGCAAATAGTTGGCATCCACTTCGAGCTTGCTGCTGTGGACCGGGTTGTCCCATCCCTTCAGCGAAGACAGGATGCTTTCCATTTGCAAGTTGGCTCCCTTCACGAGCCGCATTTTCAGAGGCGATCCACCTTCTGCCACCCGTTTCTTGGCAAATTCGAGCAGTTCATCCTGAAAGTTGGAAGCATCGGGCAGGTAAGCCTGCACCACGATTCCGGCTTCCAAGTTCTTGAATTGGGGCATG
>MKRS01000063.1 GCA_001897035.1 Bacteroidales bacterium 45-6 | reverse complement strand
AAACCCTGCTTAAACTGTTCCGGGAGCATAACGACGAATATGCCCTGCGTGTCGGTGTAAACCGCGCCGCAGGAACATATTACCACTACAAGAACGTTTACCGCCTGGTTTCCCAATTTATCAAATTCAGGTACAAAGTGTCCGATGTTACCCTCAAATCATTGGATTGTACTTTCATCGAGAACTTCGATTATTACCTGCGTGTGGATCAACGGCAAAAACCGAATACCATCCGCGGGAATATGAACTGCCTGAAAAGCGTAGTCTATTCAGCTATCCATAAAGGATACCTTACCGTACATCCGTTCTCGGACTTTAAGGTAGTGAAGCCGGAGAAAAAACAGCTTCACCTGACAAATGATGAATTTTCCCGCCTGATGAATACCACTTTCGATACGCCGAACCGTAACTTTACTCGGGACATGTTTCTCTTTTCTGCGTTCACGGGCATCTGCTACTGCGATATGCGTAACCTGACAGAAGCCAACGTAACGAAAGACAGGGACGGCAAGCTGTGGATCGAGACACACCGCCAAAAGACAGGGACACCCGAAAACGTCATGCTACTGGATATTGCAATTAAAATCATGGAAAAGTATAAAAACATGGCAGAAGGTGGCAAACTGTTTCCGATGCTCTCCAAAGAGAGCTACAATATGCACCTGAAAATCATGGCCAAACAGTGCGGCATTAAGCGCAATCTCTCCTACCATATGGCCCGCCATACCTTTGCCAGCCTGGTCTGCCTGTCGCAGGGCGTACCTATCGAAACACTGAGCCGGGCTATGGGGCATAAGAATATTACGACCACCCAGCGGTATGCCAAAGTCACTACCGAAAAGATTGACAAGGATGTTACCGCCCTGCATGGCAATATTGAAGAAAAATACAGCCTTGACGGGATAGACGCACCACCTTCGCGGATATTAAAGGACATAAGTAAACGGAAGGTACGCCCAAGCCGTAAACTTCAAATGATGGAGGGCCTGTAACATGAGAAGCACGTTTAAACTATTGTTCTATATGAACAGGCAAAAAGTGAAAGCCAACGGCAACTGCGCCATTATGGGCAGGATTACCCTTGACGGCAAAATAAGTCAATACTCTACGGGCGAAGAAGTGTCTCCGGCTCTTTGGGGTGCCAAAACCGAACGTATTATCGTAAAGGGAAAAAAATCATCCCCCGATGTAAAGGAACTCAACGGGATAAATACACGGCTCGACGAATTGGAAAAACTGGCAAGAAGCGCTTATAAAAACAATATCAAATCCACAGGGCATGTAACCGCCGAAATTATAAAAAATGCAGTGACAGGTCAGGCGCAAGCCAAAGAAACATTGATAACCCTTTTTGACGAACATAACGAGGAGTATGCCAAACGGGTGGGCATAGACAGGGTACACCATTCGTATGTGCGTTACCTGACTTCACGCCAGCACATCTACAACTTTTTGAAATATAAATATGATGTGGAGGATATGCCGTTGCGTTCATTGGAAATGCAGTTTATCCATGATTTCCATTTCTACCTGTCAACAGTCCTGAAATTGAAAATCGTATCATTGAACGACTACCTGATCGCCCTGCGCAAAATTGTCAGGCTGGCGGTTAAACAGCGCACGTTGAAACGCGACCCGTTTTCGGGACACCGTTTGGAACAGGCTCCCAAGCTGCACCGCCACCTGTCGGGTGAACAGCTTGCCAAAATCATGAAGGTCAAATTGCACACCTACCGGCTGTGCCATACCCGCGACCTCTTTGTATTTTCGGTTTTCACAGGGCTGGGAAGGGCGGATCTGGCCAACCTCACCACGGACAATATCATAACCAAAGAGGACGGCTCCCAATGGATATACATCGCCCGCCAGAAAACGACGACGGAATGTTATATCAAACTGTTGGATATCCCTATCCGCATTATGGAAAAATACAAGGGAGAGGGAAAAGACAATAAAATATTTTTTGTTCCGGGCACAAGCAGCCTCTGTCGCAGCCTTAAAATCATTGCGGAAAAGTGCGAACTGGGTTGCCATCTGACCCACTACATGGCCCGCCATACGTTTGCCACCGAAACCTGTCTGGCAAACGGCGTACCCATCGAAACTATCAGTAAGATGATGGGGCATTCCGACATAAAAACGACTCAGATTTATGCCGAGATAACCAACCAGATGGTAAGCCGGGATTTCGGTATCCTGTCGGAAAACACCAAAGATGCATATTCCATTCCCGAAGACAACATGACCAAACGGGTTTACCAATGCGGAAGATACAGCGGATGGAAAAAAGAAACGGAAGTAGAACAATCACAAGAATAATAAAACAATGGAAACGAACAGAATAACAATCGGAGAGAATGGCCGGGTATGCGTACCGGAAAATGTACGGATGAGCAGCCATGAGATAGCCGCTTTATTTGAGGTCTATGTACAGACTGTCAATGGCAGTATCAAAGCTATTTTGAAATCAGGCATTGTCAAACCGGGTATTGCCTGCCCGGCGGCTGATGCCGGAAATACCGTCCTGCCAGATACTTACGGACTGGATACGGTAATAGCCCTTGCTTTCAGGATTCATTCGTCGAAAACCGAAATATTCAGACAGTGGGTAATTCGCAGGATAACCTCCCGGCTTGACCCTTTCCCTGAATCATTGCTTATACGGCTATCCGAAGGGTATTCATACAACTAAAAAAAACGGTCGTAAGGTGTCATTTCCCTTACGGCCGTTTTGATTTTAAACTACGGATGAGC
>MKRS01000062.1 GCA_001897035.1 Bacteroidales bacterium 45-6 | reverse complement strand
AACATCATCTTCATCAGATGTGCTCGTTTCTGATTCGGCTCGGTTTGCTCTATCTCCTTCAGCGGAGATATGATAAGCGTCAGCGGCGTGCGAAACTCATGTGATATGTTTGTAAAAAACTGCATTTTGGTCAGGTTGAGTTCTTCCTGTTTTTTTGCCTTAAGCCGCTCTATATTCAATTCATTTTTATCTTTCAATCGGATATAGATGCCCCACATAACAAGGGATAGCAATAGGATACCTAATATTATATAAGAAACTTTTGCCCACCATGTTAACCAGACAGGTGGAAGTATTTCGATAGTTAATGTTGTTACATTCTTTATAGGTGTATCTAAAATTCGATTTGCATACACATTGAATGTATAAATACCGGGAGACAGATTTGCATAGGTAATACTTTGCCGATCAGCATCCAAACGCATCCATTGTTTATCGACTCCCTCCATAAAACAGAGATAAGATGTAGATGCCGGATATTGAATAATTGGGGCGGAGAACTGAAGAGTCAAACTGTTTTCGTTGTGTTTTAAGACGATCATATCTGTTTCGTCCAAAGACTTTTCTAGTATTGTCCGTCCATTATAGGACTGCCCAACATAGACAGGTTGATCAAATATTTTCAGGCTTGTTATATATACTTTAGGCAGAGATTCGTTTTCTTTGATCTCGTTGGAAAAAAATGAATAAGCACCTTTACCTCCTCCGAAGAAAATCTCACTCCAAGGGCTTAGATAAGAAGATGACCGAATAAAATTTGTCCCACCCAAATCATTATTGCTTATAAAGTTTTTTATTTGTTTCTCTTTCGTGTCATAACTGATAATACCTTTGTTTGTAGACATCCATAGACGGTTTTTATATGGAACTATGGCGTTGATTATCGAATTCTGCAACTCGTTGGGTAACTCCCTTTTTATGAAAGTATCTTTATCCGGATCGTATCGATAAAGTCCTGACGAGGTCCCTATCCAGAGTTGTTTACCGGCATCCTCTACTATACTATAAACAGAGGGTGTGGCAATGAATATACTATTATCATAACTTTTAAATTTTTGAGTGGGAATATCAAGATTACAGATTCCTGAATGTGTGCCGATCCATAGTGTTGTATTATTTTGGAGATATAGGTAGGTTATATTATCTGATATTAATTCACGGTATTTCAATTTTGAATAATTTACAAATTTTTCGCTAGCCGGGTTGAAGTAACTAATTCCGGAGCCATCTGTACCTAACCATAGGTTTTGTTTTTGATCTTCAACAATACATTTTATATAGTTCCCTGGAGGCGAATTTTGACCTTTAATATGCTTATAAGAAACAAAAAGCCCTGATATACCATCAAATTTGCACAATCCCCCAGTATAGGTTCCCCCCCATATTATTCCCTTACTATCGCAAAAAACGCTGACAACAGCATCATCTGTTAATGAATGTTTACTCCCCTGTCCATATCGATAGTGTGTGTAAGTCTGGGCTGATTTGTTATATTTATTGAGTCCTCCCCCATCAGTAGCAAACCATATATTACCTCTTTTATCAGATGTAATGCCTGTTACCTGTCCATAACTCAACGAATTTGAATTATCATAATCTCTCTTATAGTTAACAAAACCCAGAGGCTCTTTACGCAGATAGCAGATACCATCATTATACATGGCAATCCATAAATCATCATTGTTATCAAAAAACAGGCAATGAATCTTGCTATTAATTATTTCTTTCATTTGCGATGAAATGGCGGGATGACGATATATATTTTTGCCATCCGCGTCAATGCACCATAGCCCATCCCCCTCTGTACCTACCAATATACTATTATCATTGTCCTGTATCATAGAAAAAGCCGTTGCATTGATAGGAGTTTCTATGAATTTCCCGGACAGTTTATCGAGAATATAAACCCCTGCTCCTAGAGTTGACACTAACATCTTTCCGGATTTTAAGGGTCGCATTCTCAGTACTGAATTGGTTCGTAAATTACTGTTGACAGTATTGTATTGATGAAAACTATTTGTTCCTGGCTGGTAAACTGTAATTCCATTATCAAGCGACCCGAACCAAATATTCCTGTTATCATCTTCCACAATATTTCTTATCGAATTGCTACACAGCTCTCCGCCATTGAATATTGACTTGTATAAAACAACCTGATTTGTTTTTAATGAGTACTTTATAACTCCTTTATTTTCGACACTGAACCAAATATTCTTCTGAGAGTCTTCCATAATCCATATAACCGGATTCCTCTCTATTATATCTTTCTGTTCACCAAAGGATGCTGTTTTAAAATCGTTTTTCTGAGGGTTATAGTATTGTAACCCCATCATTGTCCCAACCCACAACCGTTTGAAGGAATCATAGAATAAAGCAGTAATTATATTATTAGCAATGGATGTAGAATCTGTTTCTCTGTTTTTATATGTATCGAAGCGATAGCCATCAAATTTATTGAGACCATATTCAGATCCGATCCAAATAAATCCTTTTTCATCTTGTACTATTGTATTATTTATTTTTGAACTGGAAAGCCCGTCTTGGATAGAAAAAATCTTAGGCTCTTGATATTGTGTCTGAGCCATTAATTGAATAAATCCAACAACTAGAAAATGAATCAGTGCTATTTTTTTCACAGTAGGTTTAGGTTTATCAATAAAATTATCGACCAAATATATACATACTAATGTAAACTCTAATCGAAATTAACCAAAACTTTAATTAACCTTTATCCTAGAAAGTAAAAATAAGATGT
>MKRS01000061.1 GCA_001897035.1 Bacteroidales bacterium 45-6 | reverse complement strand
GCGAAGAGGCTGCGGGTTCTTGGTGTCGGGCAAAAATCCTGCCACGTAATTGATGTTTCGCAATTCGTGGATGACTTCTCCCACCAAAGCAGCCTCAATAAGTATGTAGCCGGGAAGATAAGCGCGTTCTTTCATCACTTTCTTTCCGTTGCGCACACTATAAGTCTTTTCAGTTGGGATCAGCACTTGGGAAATATATTTGCCCAAATCAGTTTTCTTGATCTCCGATTCAAGATATTCTTTGACTTTATTTTCTTTTCCACTAACAGCACGCAATACGTACCATTTTTTTTCGATTTCAGTCATTTTCTTAAATTAGAGGATACCGTACAGAAACTTGACAATAGATTCAAATGCAGAATCGACAAGAAAGATCACCATCGCCATGATTAAGGAAGCGGACATGACGATAACGGCGCTACTTGTCAACTCTGACCGAGAAGGCCAAGAAACCTTATAAACGAGTTCGTTATAAGCGTCTTTAATGTAATTTTTTACTTTCTCAAAAAACTTTTTCATCTAATCCTTGGATTTTTGCACGGGTTGAGAGACTCGAACTCCCGACACCTGGTTTTGGAGACCAGTGCTCTACCAACTGAGCTAAACCCGTAAAATAAAGCCGGTTAAAGTTTCAACCGGCTTTAGGTTGGTATTGAATAATGATCTTATTCTACGATTTCTGTGATCTGTCCAGCACCTACTGTACGTCCACCTTCGCGGATAGCGAAACGAAGACCTACGCTACATGCAACTGGGTAGATCAATTCAACTTGGATCGTCAAGTTGTCACCAGGCATAACCATTTCAGTTCCTTCTGGAAGGGTGATTTCGCCGGTTACGTCCAAAGTACGCAAGTAGAATTGAGGACGGTATTTGTTGTGGAATGGAGTGTGACGGCCACCTTCTTCTTTTTTCAGGATATATACCTCAGCTTTCACGATAGTGTGAGGAGTTACTTTTCCTGGGTGGGTGATTACCATACCACGTTTGATTTCTTCTTTGTCAACACCGCGGAGCAAAAGACCTACGTTGTCACCAGCTTGACCTTCGTCAAGGATCTTGCGGAACATTTCCACACCTGTAACAACTGATTTCTTGCCTTCAGAACCCAAACCGATGATTTGAACTTCTTCACCAGTCTTGATGATACCTGTTTCGATACGACCTGTTGCTACTGTACCACGACCTGTGATAGAGAACACGTCTTCAACCGGCATCAAGAAAGGTTTGTCAACATCACGGGGAGGAAGTGGAATCCAAGTGTCCACAGCTTCCATCAAATCCATTACTTTGCTTACCCATGGTTCAACACCGTTAAGTGCTCCAAGAGCAGAACCTTGGATAACAGGTGTGTTGTCGCCGTCGAATTCGTAGAATGAAAGCAATTCGCGCATTTCCATTTCCACCAATTCCAACATTTCTTCGTCGTCAACGATGTCGCACTTGTTCATGAACACAACCAAGCGAGGAACGTTTACCTGACGAGCAAGCAGGATGTGCTCGCGAGTTTGAGGCATAGGACCGTCGGTAGCAGCTACCACGATGATAGCACCGTCCATCTGAGCAGCACCAGTTACCATGTTCTTCACATAATCGGCGTGTCCAGGACAGTCAACGTGTGCGTAGTGACGGTTAGCAGTTTCGTATTCTACGTGTGAGGTATTGATTGTAATACCACGTTCTTTTTCTTCGGGAGCGTTGTCAATAGAGTCAAAAGAGCGAAGCTCAGAAAGACCTTTTGATGCCAATACGGTGGTAATAGCAGCAGTTAAAGTTGTTTTACCGTGGTCAACGTGACCGATCGTACCAATGTTTACGTGAGGTTTCGACCGATTAAAATGTTCTTTTGCCATAATAAAAAGTACTATTAGTTTTAGTTAATGATTGCTTCTTCAAATATTATCTCGTTATTCCCGATCAGCTCCTACTGAAGCCTCTTGAAAAATCTGAGCCCATGACGGGACTTGAACCCGTGACCTCTTCCTTACCAAGGAAGTGCTCTACCACTGAGCTACATTGGCAATTGTGAGCGGAAGACGGGACTCAAACCCGCGACCCTCAGCTTGGAAGGCTAATGCTCTATCAACTGAGCTACTTCCGCATTTTTTTTTTGATCCTGAAGCCGTTATCAAAATAAATCCCTCTTTTAATGCTTCATTTTCAGAGCCTCTTGTCGGATTCGAACCAACGACCCCGAGATTACAAATCACGTGCTCTGGCCAGCTGAGCTAAAGAGGCGTAAATATCTAATTTTGGCCGTTTTGAGACGCTTCTCAACGGAAACGGCGACAAAATTAGATATTTTTTTTGACAAAACAAAGAATAACTCTGCTTTTTTACTGTTTAATTCGTGTTTTTTCCTTAAACCGGATCAGCTGTTTTTCTAAAGCCTCGACGCTCAAATCGACAGCCTCTTCGAAAGTGTCCGCCACCTTGTTTGCAAAAAACTCGCCACTCTTCACATTCAGTTTCACAGATGCGTCCTTATTATTAGATGCTTCGGGCTTTATCACCTTCAAGACAACGTCCGCCTCCAAGATGTCGTCGGAGTATTTTTCAAGCTTGGAAACTTTCTTCTGGATAAATTCCGCCAAATTAGAAGACGCATCGAAATGCAGGGATTGGATCTGAATTTTCATAACTGTACCTTTTAATGTTAGTATTTATATGATAATCTCGCTAAGCCCTCGGATGGGCTTTCTCGTATATTTTCTTCAATTCCTCCACGGATGTGTGCGTATAGATTTCGGTTGATGCCAA
>MKRS01000060.1 GCA_001897035.1 Bacteroidales bacterium 45-6 | reverse complement strand
TGACGGGAGGATTTTTTGTTGTTCTTTATTGAAAATCAACATATAGAGAAAGATCTTGTAAGTAGGTTCTATTCAAGAATGAAACCTTTTTACAATAAACTGACGAACTTTTTAAAGTATGTACATTGGAGCAAAAGCGTAATTTTGTACGATAATCGTAACGCTGCGTACATTTCGGACTTAGTTCGAATAATGGAAGAATTATCTCGGTTAGCAGGGCAATCAATAGTGTCTGGAAGTGAGATTCCTATAATGAAAGCAAAAGTAATAGATAACCTTTGTGAAAAAATAAACAACATTTGGTATTTATATGATAAGGGATGGTTTGTAACTGAACATATCTCTATCGATAGAGGAAATGGTTATCACTACTGGGAAACACTTATCAAAGAGTCTTTGACTGCATATAATGCAAAGTATGGTAATTCAGAAATTGACATTGATCTATTGCCAAAGGTCTCAGGTGATTTCTATGTTGAAGTATGGCAACCCGTACAAAATGTAACATACCAGTATGAATGGTGGAATAATAAACGCAAATTTTCTCATTACTTCTTGTTGGGTAGTATAGGGTTATTGATGCTATCATTAATTACTATTCTCCTTTTTTCAAATATAATTGGGTGTTCCATAATTAATTATATAACAGTGTTTTGTTGTTGTATTTTTGGGTACAATATTTACGAATTAGTGAGGATTAAAGATAAAAGTAATAAAATTTTCAGCTAATCAGAGAAAGTAAAATACAAATTGATACCATAGATCAACCCAAACTCGAAAGGCTACTTCGGTCAATGAAAATATTATCGTTGTTGGGCGTTCCGCCAATACCGCCTATAAATGATATTGATAACCGAATAGCTTATCAAAACCATTTCTCAAATAGGCAGAGCAGAACACATATCTTATTTTTATTTTCCAAAACCGCAAGCGACAAATAGTTTTAGAAAATAGAAATAAGAAATGCGACACATTGACTTTAATGCCCCGCAAAAGCCGTTCGGCAAAAATCTCATATTATTAAAGGTCGTTTTTCCAGAACCGCTTTTGACTAATAGGGGACAGAGGAATACAAAAAATGAAAACCCCAGCCCCTTTTTATGAGGGGCGTTCATCGCTTTTCATTATTTGTAAACGTGCTTGGCACTTTGTGCAATATAATGTGAGTTACCACCGTCTAATCTATTATCTACATAAATATGAAGAGCTAAGTATAAAATGGTTTACGCTTTGCGTGAAGAAAAGAGAGTGTTTAATGAAAAAATCTACCTCTCTGACAAAACAGAATATAAATTCTAGCGGTGTTTAAACATCTATTGCCAAAGGAAATAGAATGAAAATGGCTTTGAATTCTTTGTTGTTTACTTTAAATTCAATACCTTTGCACAGTCATTTTAGAGGTTGAAAACCAAGGCAGAACAAGGCAGGCGGATGGTTTCTAAATCATTACCTATCGACAGAACATCATTATATAATTGATTGGTTAGTAATTTGTTATGATTGAGTGCAAGAAATGTGAAACATGAGAAAATAAATACATCTCGTACTTGTTCTAATCGGCTGGAAACAAATTTCTTTTCAATAATTTGTTGCATTTCCAAGTCTGTAAGATAACCTCTATCCACCCGTTTCAACCTTATTTTGTAGTTGGAAAAAGGATCTCTGAATATCCAACCGTTGTTTTTTGCAACTATAACGATCATACGGAAGGTTTGCATAAACTTAGCTGTGGTATTTTCGTTGCATTTGCTAGCGGTACGTAAATAAGTCTCAAAACCAGTTACGAATTTGTGGTCGATTTCTTTTAAGGCTATATCCGTCATTTTGTATTGAGCTTTTAGATACTCTTCAAGGCGACGACAAGCCCGGTCGTATTTAGACAGGGTGGCTTCGGTTTTACTGATACCTATTAGTTTGCGGGCATCTTCATTATGATTTCTGAATAGCTCTAAAAGAGTCTTTTGCTTGATTGAATAACCTAAAAAAGCATTCCTTACTTTTTCTGCATTCACATACGCCTCATGGTTTTCTATCTCATGATAATGATTTTTTAAAGACGTGCGAATATCATCCAGTAGATTGTTTAATTGGCGGGAGTTCATGCTGTTACCAGCAGCTTTACCAAGTCTTACATCCCAGAATTTTGGCTCTATGTCTAGTTTTGAGCTGAACTGGGACACTTCTCCATTTACTGATAAGCGGATCATAATACCAGCTTTACCATCTTTGTTTACCTGATTCTTTCTTAGGTAGAAGAGAATCTTAAATGTGCTTTTACTCATAATGCTTTCTTTTTTATCCTTTGCAATTGTTTAGTGCAAAGGAATAATTAATACTAGGGTTATGAGCAGACACTTAATGGATAACAAAAGACATATCAGAGACTTAAGTTGTAAATCGTTACTGTTTTTATGGGACTTATTTTTCAGTAACGATTTGGTAACTAATTTAAACCCTTTGATTTTTGTGTTCTGAATCAGCAAGTTAGATTGCTTTCTATTCAAAATAGGTAACGGATAAGTAACGAGCTAACTTCTCTGGTTTGCACCACTTTGGGCAGGTTGATTAGCTTACCACAAAGATAAAACAATTTTTCAAATTACACATAAATCTAATCCGGTGTATTATTACTATCGTCATCTGTCTGAGATTTCAATTCTTTAATTGCTCTGTCAAAGTCGCTTTCATATTGCAACATCTCCTTACGACGATATTCTTCAAACTCTTGTGTAGCTTTCTCAATAGCTTGTTTATGAGAGATTGTT
>MKRS01000059.1 GCA_001897035.1 Bacteroidales bacterium 45-6 | reverse complement strand
GGGCTGGGGGAATGTGCCGCCGCCCACCATGGCCACGTCGGAGATGGTGTGGTGTGGCGAACGGAAGGGTCGGTGCGACATGAGTGACGTTTCGCCACCGATTTTGCCGGCAACGCTGTGTATCTTGGTTGTTTCCAAGGCTTCGTGGAGGGTGAATGGTGGAAGGATGGAAGGCACTCTTTTGGCCATCATCGATTTGCCGGCCCCGGGAGGGCCTATCATGATGATGTTGTGTCCGCCTGCGGCGGCTACTTCCAAGGCACGTTTCACACTTTCCTGGCCTTTCACCTCCGAAAAGTCGAACTCGAAGGATTGCTGGTTGTCCAAGAAATCTTTCCGCGTGTCAACGATAATTTCCTCCAAAACGCGTTCGTCGTTTAGGAATCCGATCACCTCCTGTATGTTTTGCACGCCATATACTTCGAGATTGTTCACCACCGCTGCTTCGCGCGCATTTTTCTCGGGGAGGATCAAGCCTTTGAAGCCCTTTTCCCGTGCCATGATGGCTATCGGGAGTGCGCCTTTGATGGGGAGGATGGTGCCGTCGAGGGATAATTCTCCCATGAGCATGTATTCTCCAAGTTTTTCTTCCTTGATGCTTTCGTCGGCGGCCAGGATGCCGACTGCCAGTGGCAGGTCGTAGGCTGAACCCTCTTTCCGGATGTCAGCCGGAGAGAGATTAATGACTATTTGCTTGCGTGGGAATTTATAACCGTTCACGTCCAAGGCCGATGCGATCCTTTCGTGGCTTTCCTTGACGGAGGCGTCGGGCAAACCCACGAGCATGAATTTGATTCCCTTGGAGCAGTTGACTTCGATGGTTATTAAAGTGGCGTTGATGCCTTGAACGGCGGCGCCGTAAACTTTCACTAACATGGAGAAAATGTTTTTGTAAAGATTGAAAATGAAGGAATTGAAGCACAATTCCAAAGTCCTTGCTCGAATTCATAACGATTCTGCAAGAACGGATGCAATGTAGGGAAAAAATGTATAAACGGCAACTTACTGCCGCAAAATTATTGCACCATGATTTGTTTTGGCAATTTGGGCTGGATCAGGGCGGGCGATTCTTCCCTCGCGATGATTTTGCCTTCGGGGTTGATTAGGATGTTGACTGGCAGATTATTGATGTTATAGTCGGCCAAAATTTTAGCAGCCCATCCTTCTTCCAGGGAGATCACTTTCCAAACTGTTTGGGAGTCTTTTGATGGTTCGCCCGGTTTCGATTTGCTTTTGGCCGTCGCTTTCTCTTTCACGACAATGGAAAGGATGTCCAGCTGGTCGCTTTTGTATTTTTTATATATTTCCTGAAGTTCTTGCTTGTTCTTGGCACATAGCGGGCAATCGTTTGACACGAAGGACAGTACCAGGTATTTCCCTCTGTACTGGTCGCCGCGCATTGCGTTGCCTTTGGTGTCCTTGAGGGTAAAATAAGGTGCTATGGCTCCTTCCTGCGAAGCTTTCACTTGGTTGATGTACTGCCTGAGCTGGTAGGCGAGGGGAAATTTGGAGGCCGGGCTTCTCAAGTTTTGGAGTTTCCGGTCCATTTGGTCAGCCGAATCGTCGCCTTTGAAAAAATCCTGAAGGAGTATCACACTGGCAATTTTTTCGGGGTTATTTTTGATGTATTCCGAAGCGCTGTTTGTGAGCTGGTAATTCAAGTTGGACAGTTTGGAAGCCAAATCGGGGTTTAGTTTCGAGGCTTGGCTTTTTTGTGCGCTGCTTGTGCGGATGCTTTCGAGAAGCTTGGCACGTGCGAGGAGGATGGCCTTGTTGTCTTTTTTGAAGGCTGTAAGGTCGTCGTTTACGTCCACTCCTTTCACCTCTATCAGGTCCGGGAGGTTGGCGTCGCCGCTCACTTTCACAGCCGAGGCTTTGTCCACGAAAAGCGAGGTGAAGGATGCCCCGTTGCTGAAATACAGCGTTCCAAGCATCAGCGTGTCGGTGGTGCCTTCAAAGGCGAAGTCTCCACTTTTGTCCACCTTGATGGTGTCAACAACCACTGAGTCGGCATAGTCGCGGACGAAGATGATGGAATTCCCTTTTAGATTTTCAATACTCCCTTTGATGGCAAACGCATTTTCATCGTGCTTCTTGCACGACAACAGAATGGCCGACAGGCATACCACAAATGCCAGGGAGAATGATATTTTGCGAGAATAAACCATTTGCTTTTTTGAATGAAAATCAGTTAAGCCTAAACGCCGGGAGCTAAATCTCTGCAAAAATAATCTTTAATTCGGATACCTCATGCTTTTATGTCAAAAAAGTAAATGCCTCGCGGCACATGAATAAGCAACATGCAGGAGAGGGGATAGTGTTCGAAAACCCTACGGTAAATGCGGGATGCTACGAAACCGATAGAAAAACGGCGGTGTGAAACAATTTATTGTTCTGATTCGAGTTAATATATATTGTAAAAATTAAACTTCCGGCATTCTTCATGACCGTTCAAAGATTTATTGCGGCAATATTTCTAACCGTCTGTGTCCTTCAAGGGGCAAGGGCGCAATGGGACGCACAGGTAAGCAACTACTGGGTGGTGAAGCAGACCTATAACCCGGCGTTTGCCGGCCAGGGTAACCTGCTGAACTTGTCCATACTGGGTCGCCAGCAATGGGTGGGGGTGGAAAATGCGCCGAAAACGTTTTGGGCTTCCGCCGAAATGCCCATCCGCTTCATGAACCGGATACACGGGGTGGGGGTGAACATGTCGAACGACCAGATCGGGCTATTCTCCAACACATATATCAATCGGCAATATGCCT
>MKRS01000058.1 GCA_001897035.1 Bacteroidales bacterium 45-6 | reverse complement strand
TGGTCATATTCGCTGGGGAAAGCTTCACCCAATGCCCGCTCACAGTCGATCATCGCATCTTGCTCAACTTGCTCAAGGAGGTGAAATTCGGCATGATAGAGGATGGAACGGCTATCGGGCTGGGATTGGCCAACTCTGTGAACCGGCTGAAAAACAGCAAGACGAAGTCGCGGGTCATCATCCTGCTCACCGACGGATCCAACAACCGCGGGCAGATAGCACCACTAACGGCCGCCGAGCTTGCCAAATCCTACGGGATACGGGTATATACCATCGGAGTCGGCTCGCGAGGGACAGCACCCGCACCTGTGCAAACGCCCTACGGCATACGCTACCAGAATGTGCCGGTGGATATCGACGAACACACCCTGACTCAAATTGCAAGCATCACGGGAGGCGAATATTTCCGTGCCACCAACAACGCAAGCCTCAAGAAAATCTACAACCAGATTGACAAGATGGAAAAATACCGCATCAATGTCAACAAAATCACCAAACGTCAAGAATTGTTCCTGCCGTTTGCCTTGTTAGCATTGGCATTGATCTTGCTTGAGCTTATTTTGAGGAGAACTTATTTGAGAAACATCCCATAAGAAAGGAAAAAGCTGTATGTTTAGATTTGGAAATCCTGAATATTTGTATTTGTTCCTGGCACTTCCCGTGCTGGTAGTTCTCTACATTTATTTGAATATAAGAAAAATACACTCGGTGAAGAAGTTGGGAGACCTGCGGCTCATCAAGCAAATGATGCCCGAAATGTCCCTGAAACGCTCCTACCTGAAGTTTTGGATGATCCTCGCCACTTTGGCCATTGGAATCATCATGGTAGCTCGGCCGCAATTCGGATCGAAAGCCGACAAAGTGGACAAGAAAGGAATTGAAATCGTGATCGCGATAGACGTCTCCAACTCGATGCTGGCAAGTGATGTTGCACCGTCGAGGTTGCAAAAAGCCAAACAAATGCTGAGCAAGATAGTGGATGCCCGCAACGACGACAAAGTGGCCATCGTGGTCTTTGCCGGAGAAGCCTTCATCCAGTTGCCGCTGACAACGGACGTGGAATCGGCAAAACTATTCATCGAATCGATCGACCCATCCTTAGTTCCAGTGCAAGGCACAGCCATCGGGAGTGCCATCGATATGGGAATCTCTTGCTTTTCGAGCGAAAAGGAGGTGGGCAAGGCCATGGTGCTGATTACCGACGGGGAAAACCTCGAAGGAGACGCCATTGAGGTGGCCAAGCGAGCCAAAGATGCGGGAATCCGTGTCAACGTGGTCGGAATCGGATCCACAGAAGGCTCTCCTATCCCCGTGTCGTCTGGGAGCAACGAATACAAAAAAGACAACCAGGGGAATGTGGTGATGACCAAGCTCGACGAAACCACCTGTAAGGCAATAGCCGAAGCAGGCAAAGGGCTGTATGCACATGCCGACAATTCCAATTCAGCTTTGAAAGCATTGCAAAACCAGCTTGACAAAATGCGCAAGAAAGAGATCGACGGCATTTCTTATTCCGATTACGACGAAAGGTTTCAATTCTTTGCGTGGATCGTGCTGATTATGCTCATTGTGGAAATATGTATTTACGAGAAGAAGAATAGGCTGTTCCGCAATGTACACATATTCAAGGTGAACCGGCCTGCAGCCGACTCGGAAAAGTCAAACGTAAACTGATAGAGATATGGAACGAAGCATGTTTTTTGTGAAATCGCCAACAACAATCAACAAAGAATTATGCGGTGTAGCCTAAGGGCTAACATTGGTTCAATACCACCGAACAGTAAAAATCAATCGTATGAAAAAGCTTTTAATTGTCACGTCTGTCCTTTTATTTTCTTTCGCTTCCTTTGCCCAAAAGGCCGAAAGGGAAAACATCCGCAAAGGAAACAAGGAATACAGGCAACAAAAATATTCAACGGCAGAGCAACGTTACAAGTCTGCCATCAAGGTCAATCCGAATTCAAAGGAGGCCATCTACAACTTGGCCAACACCTCCTACAAGCAAGGGCGATGGGACGAAGCTTTGAAAGGATACGAAAAATACGTTTCCCTCGAAAAACAGAATCCCAAAAACTTGGGAAAGGCTTTCCACAACATGGGAAATGTCTATCTACGCAAGCATCCCTCGAAAGACGAAAAGGAAAACTATGTGGAAAAAGCGATAGATGCTTACAAACAGTCGCTACGCATAAATCCGGACGATGATGAAACTCGCTACAACCTCGCTGTAGCGCAAAAATTGAGACAAGACCAGGGAAAAGGAGGCGGCAACAACAAGAACAAGGATAAGAACAAAGACCAGAAAAAGGACAAGGATAAAAACAAGCAAGACCAAAACAAGGATAAAAACCAAAATCAGGACAAAAAAGACCAGCAGAAGCAAAACCAGCAAGATAAGCAGGAGCAAATGTCGCAAAGCAACGCAGAGCAGCTCTTGAAAGCAATCGAGCAGGACGAAAAACAAACACAGGACAAGATAAAACAGATGAAAGCCGCGGAACGCAAGCAGAAGAACGACGAAAACCGCCGCAACAACAAAGATTGGTAACAATTTGTTGATAGAGAAATAGGTATCAAGATGAACAAGCGATTATTTTCTACACTGTTTCTTACAACCATATTCGCACTACATGGTTTTGGACAGGAAACCGTTTTCGAAGCAAAAGCTCCGGAGACGGTTTCCGTCGGTGATCAGTCTCGCCTCGTTTTCACGATAAACGAGCAGGGCGAGAATTTCAAAGCCCCTCAAAACTTCTCGGGATTCGACC
>MKRS01000057.1 GCA_001897035.1 Bacteroidales bacterium 45-6 | reverse complement strand
ACAAAAATTTGGGTTCGGTTTTCAACAATCAAGGGTTGAAGATTGGAGAAAACAAATCCAGCACATTGTATTGCTATCCGATCCATTCGTCACTGAAAGAGAAAAATACGCTGCTGGTGCCGATAGCCGGAGAGTACCGTTTGGTGTTGGCGGATGGCACGAAGATTTACGCTAATTCCGGCTCCAAGATCCGTTATCCGGATGTGTTTGCCGAAAACGAGCGTGTGGTGGAACTCGAAGGGGAGGCCTATTTTGATGTGGCGAAGAATCCTGCCCGCCCGTTTATTGTGAAAACAACTCAGTCGGAAATCAAGGTGACAGGAACAAAATTCAACATCACGAGCTATCCCGATGATGGTTTTGAGCAAGTGACACTTGAGGAAGGAAGCGTGCAGGTGAAGAGGAAAGGAGAAGTTTTTAAACTAACTCCGGGTCGGCAATATTTCCTGGACAAAAAATCGGAAGAGATAGTTCTGGCTGATGTAGATCCCATTCTCTTTACGTCCTGGAAAGACGGATTGTTCAGGTTTCAAAACATGGATATGTTGAATTTGTCGAAAAAAATCAGCAGGTGGTACGACATCCGTTTTGACTTCAAAGATGAAAGAAGCAAGAAGCTCCGGTTTTCGGGTGCGTTCGATCGAAAAAGCAGCTTGGACGAATTTGTGAAAATAATGGAAAGCACCACCGATGTGCGGTTCAAACTGGATGGGAACACCGTGTTTATATCGCAAACAGAGCGGTAGGAAGTGTATATAGATTTCAAATAAAATATTAATTTAGGTATGGTAAAAACTTTTCAAATTATATTCGCCCGATTCATTCCCAATCAGGCAGTCGTGCTTTTCCTGCTGTTGCTTTTGGGGATAAGTATGCCGGGCTTTGCTGCCGATAGAAACAAGAAAGTGCAGTTGCCGGCGAAGATTATGACGATCAAAGAAATTTTCGCGCAGGTTGAGAAACAAACCGGCCTTGTCACGGTATATAGCAATGATGAATTGGATATGTCGCAGACTGTCAATCTGAACTCATCGAGTTATTCGCTGGACGACCTGTACCAGCTCGTTCTCAGGGACAAGGAACTCCGATATGAAATATCAGAGAAATACATTGTCATCAAAACGAAGAAAAGGTCCTCCGGCTTGGGGGATGGGACGGTTGCGGCCGGTCAGCGGAAAATTAGAGGAATTGTTGCCGACGACCAGGGGCTGCCTCTCCAAGGAGCTACTGTGCTTGTGAAAGGTACTTCCAATGGAGTTGTGGCCGATCAGGACGGGAACTACGAGCTTTTGGTTCCTGTCAAGGGAAGCGCAGTCATCGAAGCGTCCTTCGTGGGGATGATCTCGAAGCAAATAAACCTCAAGCCAAATCAGTCCGATGTTGATTTCCTGCTTTTGCCAAATGAAAACACGATGGATGCCGTGATGATTGTAGGCGCATACGGGACAAAACAAAAAAGGTCGGATTTGGTGAGTTCCGTTTTCCAAGTCAATGAAAAACAACTTAAAACATTGCCTGCCGCCCGCATCGACAATATTTTGGACGGATTGGTGCCGGGATTGCAAGTGTCCTACAATACCGATGCTGCGAGTAGTACAAAGATGCGCTATAATCTCAGGATCAGGGGAGAAGGGTCGTTGGCTGCCTCCAGTGAGCCGCTGTGGGTAGTGGACGGTGTTCCGATGTACACCGGCGATAAGACAAACCTCGTATCCGGGATTAATACAGCCGTAAGCCCCTTGTCGTATCTCAACTATGTACCGAAAAAGCAAGAACGGACAAAACGATGTAACCATCTGATTAACTGGTGATATCTTCACCATTGTGCACTCCCCTTCAAGCAGTAAAATAGCAGAATATTGTGTATTTGGGAAGACTTTCCGTTACGAATGCATTACCTGTTTCTATCAAACAGGCATCATTCAAATAACGGCTTTCCCATGAAAGAAAAAGGATTCCGGCTTTTCTTTGGAGTAACGGCTCCAATGTGTAGGTAATATGCCTGATGTTGGTTTCTTATTCGCTGAATCACAACATTTTGCATAACGTTGATTAGCTCTATAACAGTTAAATTTGTAACCTGTAAAAGAGTTAATTATGACAGAAGTAAAAGTAAGTTTCTACCTCAAACGCAATGAGGAGAAAGCGGACGGTACCGTTCCCATTCTGGGGCGTATCCGCATCGGAAAATCAATGGTGCAGTTCAGTGCCAAAGTGAGTGTACCGGTATCCCTTTGGGATACCCAATCAGGCAGGGCTACCGGTAAAAGCAAGACCGCCTTGTCCGTCAATGCATCCTTAAACAAGATTTGTGTCGCCATCCATTCCGCCTATCGTGATTTGCTGGTGAAAAAAGAAAATGTTTCGGCATTGGAAGTGAAGAATGCATTCCAAGGCATTGCATCCGAACAGGATACCCTTGTCAAATACTACGAAGCGCACAATGAAAACTTCCTGAAAAGTGTTGGCGTGAACCGTTGCATGGAAACCTATAAACGCTACGGTGTCTCCCTTGCCCATTTGAAGCGGTTTATGCGAAAGAAATACAATGTAAGTGATATGGCTTTTCAGGCATTGACCCCTTCATTTGTTGCCGATTATGATTATTATTTGCGTGTGGAACTTCGTTTTGGCTCCGGAATGATTGTAAATACGATTTGCCAGCTACGTAGTATCGTAAAAATAGCTATCAACAACGGGCTTCTCCGTAATGATCCGTTTCTTGGCTATGAGTATATCACACAGCCCATTGTTCCCAAATCCCTGACAGCAGCAGAATT
>MKRS01000056.1 GCA_001897035.1 Bacteroidales bacterium 45-6 | reverse complement strand
TGATGGGCGTGCCACGTAAGAATGCCACCGAGATGGGCTACCTCAACAACAAGTCCATCCTGTTCCCCAACGAACCAGCCCGCCACAAACTGCTCGACATCATCGGCGACATGGCCTTAATCGGCAAGCCAATCAAGGGGCGCATCATCGCCACCCGTCCGGGGCACAAGATCAACAACAAGCTGGCTCGCCTCGTGAGAAAACAAATCAAGCAAAACGAAGTCCAGCCACCTATCTACGATCCCAACAAAGAACCGTTGTACGATATAAACGACATCAAAAAAATGCTTCCACACCGCTATCCATTCTTGTTGATCGACAAGGTGATAGAAATGGGATCAAACCATGTGGCCGGCATCAAGAACCTCACCTACAA
This sequence comes from Bacteroidales bacterium 45-6, assembly GCA_001897035.1. Lineage (GTDB taxonomy): Bacteria > Bacteroidota > Bacteroidia > Bacteroidales > Dysgonomonadaceae > UBA1309. The sequence goes on along the minus strand of MKRS01000056.1, from coordinate 2,411 downwards.
TGAAATATTCTTCCAAGGACACTTCCCCGACGAGCCAGTAATGCCGGGCGTGCTTCAAGTGGAAGCATTGGCTCAACTCGCCGGCATTTTAGTGCTGTCGAAGGTAGAAGATCCGGAAAGGTATTCCACCTATTTCCTGAAAATCGACAATGTGAAGTTCCGCAACAAAGCCGTGCCGGGCGACACCCTGATTTTCCGCGCACATCTGACCACTGAAGTCCGAAGAGGCATAGCAGTAGTCAAAGGCTACACATTTATCGGAGACAAGCTCATTTCCGAAGCAGAATTAACCGCTCAAATAGTAAAAAACAAATAATTCAGTCTTGTAACATGTCCAATATTTCACCCTTGGCTTCGATCCATCCTGAAGCAAAACTTGGCGAAAATGTCACCGTAGAACCTTTTGCCTTTATCGACAAAAACGTAGAGATCGGTGATGGCACACTCATCATGTCTAATGCAAACATCCGGTATGGAGCCCGCATTGGCAAAAACTGTCGCATCTTTCCAGGTGCAGTGATCGCAGGCATTCCTCAGGACTTGAAATTCCAAGGGGAAGAAACATTGGCCATAATCGGAGACAACACCACCATCCGCGAATGCGCCACCATCAACCGTGGCACCAACGCCAAAGGCCAAACACGTATCGGCAACAACTGCCTGATTATGGCTTATTCGCACATCGCGCACGACTGCATCCTCAACAACAACATCATCATCGGCAATGCAGCTCAGATTGCAGGCGAAGTGGAAGTGGATGATTTTGCCATCCTTAGCGGGGGTTGCTTAGTCCATCAATTCACAAGAATCGGGCGCAACGTGATGATTCAAGGTGGAACCCGATTCGGGAAAGACATACCGCCATACACCATTGCCGGACGAGAACCAGTTTCTTATGCAGGGCTCAACCTGATAGGCTTGCGCCGTCACGGTTTCACCCCCGACAAGATCAACGAGATCCAAGAAATCTACCGCTACATCTACCAGTCGGGATTCAACAACTCGGATGCCCTCGCCAACATCGAAAAGGATTTTCCTCAAACACCCGAACGAGACCTGATCGTCAACTTCATCAAGAGTTCTTCCCGAGGCATTGTCAGAGGGTATCTTGGATAAAAGTTTTCAAAAAATATGACCAAAAGTGCAATTGTTACACAACAGTTGCACTTTTTTGTATAGGCTGATTGCAAAAAAAATAGTTACTTTGCATTCGCTTAATTAACTGGGCGATTTATCAATATTTCAGAAACTAACTATGGCACAGGAAGACGTTTTTAAAAAACTTGTTTCGCATTGTAAAGAATATGGATTTGTGTTTCCGTCGAGTGAAATCTACGACGGCTTAGGCGCCGTTTACGACTACGGACAGATGGGCGTTGAACTCAAAAACAATATCAAGAAATACTGGTGGGACAGCATGGTGCTGCTCAACGACAACGTGGTGGGAATCGATTCTGCCATCTTCATGAACCCGACCATCTGGAAAGCCTCGGGACACGTGGATGCCTTCAACGACCCGTTGATCGACAACCGCGACAGCAAGAAACGTTACCGTGCCGACGTACTCATCGAAGATTTCTTAGCCAAAATAGACGACAAAGTCAACAAGGAAGTTGAAAAAGCCCACAAGAAATTCGGCGAAAGTTTCGACGAAGCGCAATTCAGGGGCACCAACGCCCGTGTGCTTGAATACCAAGCCAATCGAGACACTGTCCACGCCCGCTTTGCAAAGGCACTCAACGACAGCAACCTCGAAGAACTGCGAAACATCATCGTTGACTGCGAGATCGTATGCCCTATCAGCGGCACCCGCAACTGGACCGAAGTGCGCCAATTCAACCTTATGTTCGCCACCGAAATGGGATCGACTGCAGACGGGGCCTTGAAAGTGTATCTCCGTCCGGAAACAGCGCAAGGTATCTTTGTGAACTTTCTCAACGTTCAGAAAACAGGCCGTATGAAAATTCCTTTCGGAATCGCCCAAATCGGAAAGGCTTTCCGCAATGAAATCGTGGCGCGCCAGTTCATCTTCCGTATGCGCGAATTTGAACAAATGGAGATGCAATTCTTCGTGCGTCCGGGAGAAGAACTCGAATGGTTCAAGCAATGGAAGGAAACCCGCATGAAATGGCACAAGGCCCTTGGATTCGGCGACCAGAAATACCGTTTCCACGACCACGACAAGCTGGCTCACTACGCTAACGCAGCCACCGACATCGAATTTGAGATGCCATTTGGATTCAAGGAGGTGGAAGGAATCCATTCCCGCACCGACTTCGACTTGAGTAGCCACGAGAAATTCTCCGGAAAAAAGGTGCAATACTTCGATCCGGAACTCAACAAGTCATACACTCCCTACGTGATAGAAACCTCCATCGGTGTGGATCGCATGTTCCTGTCGGTGGTGGCCG
>MKRS01000055.1 GCA_001897035.1 Bacteroidales bacterium 45-6 | reverse complement strand
ATTCAATCCGCATACGTCCTGAGGTACTTTCTGGGGATTCACACCCGCCAAATCGGCCACCAAAAGGTAACCCGCCTTGTGCAGCACAGGCACCCATTCTTCGGAAACCCCAGCCACGGCAAATTTGGCCGCAGAATCTTTCTGAGCCACTTTTTCGGGACGCATCTGCGGGAACAGCAACACTTCCTGGATGGATGTCTGCCCCGTGAGCAACATCACCAAGCGGTCCATCCCGATTCCCATCCCCGATGTGGGGGGCATTCCATATTCGAGGGCGCGCAAGAAATCCTGGTCGATAAACATGGCTTCGTCGTCCCCTTTTTCGGAAAGGCGGAGCTGCTCCTCGAAACGGGCACGCTGATCGATCGGGTCGTTCAATTCGGAATAAGCATTGGCCAGTTCCTTGCCATTGACCATCAGCTCGAAACGTTCCGTGAGTTCCGGATTATTGCGGTGACGCTTGCAGAGCGGCGACATCTCGATCGGATAGTCAGTGATGAACGTAGGCTGGATGTAGTTTCCCTCACATTTTTCACCGAAAATCTCGTCGATCATCTTGCCCTTGCCCATGGTCTCGTCAGCTTCAACACCAAGCTGGCGGCATACATCACGAAGCTGGTCTTCGTTCATGCCGTTGATGTCTATTCCCGTGAAATGCTTGATGGCATCGATCATCGTCACACGGGCAAACGGAGCTTTGAAGCTAATCACCTTATCGCCCACTTGCACATCGGTTGTGCCCAATACTTGCAAGCAGATGTATTCGATCATTTTTTCGGTGAAATCCATCATCCAGTTGTAATCCTTGTAGGAAACATATATTTCCATCGCCGTGAATTCCGGGTTGTGAGTGCGGTCCATTCCTTCGTTGCGGAAGTTGCGGGAAAATTCGTAAACCCCTTCAAATCCGCCCACGATGAGTCTTTTCAAGTATAATTCGTTGGCCACGCGCAGGTAGAGCGGAATATCCAACGCATTGTGGTGCGTGATAAACGGACGGGCCGATGCTCCACCGGGAATCGGCTGCAGGACGGGGGTATCCACCTCGATGTATCCGCGCTCGTTGAAAAACTGGCGCATCGAGTTGAAAATTTTTGTACGTTTCAGGAAAATATCTTTCACCCCGTCGTTCACCACCAAGTCCACGTAACGTTGACGATAGCGCATTTCCGGGTCGGTGAAACCATCGTAGGTGACACCATCCTTCACCTTCACCACAGGAAGTGGCTTCAGGGACTTCGACAAGATGGTCAATGTCTGTGCATGAACAGAAATTTCTCCCGTTTGAGTTCGGAACACGAATCCCGTGATGCCGATAAAATCACCAATATCGAGCAGTCGCTTGAATACGACATTGTATAAATCCTTGTTCTCTTCAGGACAAATATCGTCGCGCGTAACGTACACCTGAAGACGCCCCTTGGAGTCCTGCAACTCCACGAAAGAGGCTTTCCCCATGATGCGGCGCCCCATGATGCGACCTGCAATTCTGACGGGTTTTTGTTCGCCAGTGGTTTCAAATTCCTGTTTTATGTCAGTGGAAAAAGCATCGGTTTCAAACAAGGCGGCCGGATACGGCTCGATGCCCAATTGGCGAAGCTCCTCCAAGCTTTCTCTCCTGAATATTTCCTGTTCGCTTAAATCTAATACGCTCATTTCTAAAAATAAATTATCCTATTTAGCGTGAAAAACAGCTTCCTGTTTGTGCATATCGGTTTTGCACGGACATTTTTCACCAATAATCCGCAAAGGTAAGAAAATATTGCCGTTATTGAAGGCGAGAAGGCGTCAAATTTAGTAGTGGTCAGCAACGAAAAAACACGATAAGGGCAAACCTATCGTGTTCATTTTCTTTCGCGAGTATTTATCGGCTATTTACTTTCGCACATCGCCTTGCACCCCAACTCGATGGCGTCTGCGACAGAATTCGGATTGTTGGCATCAATGCCAAGGCTGCTGGCCGAGGGAATAATCACCGTCTTCCCATAGTTGAGCTTATTCGGATGAGGAATTTCTGACTTATTTGCCAAAAAGATATACACCCAGAAGTCCTTGCTGCCATAATGCTTCAAGGCCAAGATACGGAAAGTCTCTCCGGGCTTCACTGTTTCAGTAACAGCCCCATCATTCACCGGCGATTCGTAGGCCTTCATATCATTGGAAGCAAGGCTACTTCCCCCGGTTTCTTTTGCCAACTCCCTCGCTTTTGCAAGGGAAACAGGATTGGCGGCATCAATGCCAAATGCCTCGGCCTGTGGAATCACAACCGACATGCCGGGCTTGAGGCCATCGGGACGATGTATCTCTGACTTATTTGCCAAAAAGATGTACACCCAAAAATCCCTGCTGCCATAATGTTTCAGAGCCAAGCTATAGAACGTGGTCCCAGGTTTTACCGTTTCCGCAACAAACAATCCTTTGCCTGATATTGACGTTTGAGAAAACGCAGGCATAGCATCCACAAGGAGCAGAATTACAAGGCAAGCAATAATGCCATAGAATTTGGTTTGCAATTTTTCATTTCTTCCAAGAAATTTCTTCATAGTTTTTTCATTTATGTTAAATAATGACGTTCTTCAAACATTACAAATGTATCGAAAAATAATTTATCCACAAATAAGTTTTGTACTAAGCTCTGTATCTATATCATACCGGACGAAATAACTCGAATAATTTGCTGTAGGATAAAAATGAATTCGAAGAGGCTCCGTCATGTAGAATGACGACCAAAACTCCATATAATCTTCATCGTATGGTTAAAGCCTTCGCAACTTTGGGATAAAGAAACACCC
>MKRS01000054.1 GCA_001897035.1 Bacteroidales bacterium 45-6 | reverse complement strand
TTCTTAGACAAGCACAAGATGAAAGCCGACTTTCTATCCTACTTTTATAAGGTGGTGCGAATGAAGGACCACAAATGCCGCACGGCATACGCTCATTTTGAGAATTTTGTTCACGGCAAATGCACGTTTGGCGACCTGACGGTGGAGCTTTGCCAACGTTTCAGAGCCTACTTGCTCAATGCCGACGGACTTCGCTACGCCAGCAGACGGGTATCTATCAATTCGGCATCGGGCTACTATTGCCAATTCCGATCGGTGCTTAAAGTCGCTTATCGCGACAATATGATACGAGAGAACATCAACGACTTTTTGGAGAGCATTGAAACGACCGATGTTAAAAAGGAGTACCTAACCAATGACGAGGTGAAACAGTTAGCCGCCACTGACTGCGACATCCCCGTATTGAAACGCGCCTCGCTCTTTTCGTGCCTGACAGGATTGCGCATCAGTGATATTCTGAATCTCAAATGGGAGGATTTCGAGATTGCCCCCGACCGAGGTTATTGTATTCGTATCAGAACCGTAAAGACCCAAACCGAAGCAACACTGCCTATCAGCTTCGAGGCGTATGAGCTTTGTGGAGAGCCTGACACAGGGAAAGTTTTCAAGGGTCTGACTCGTAGTATGACGAACTATCCGCTGCGTAATTGGCTGAAAAAGTGCGGGATAAAGAAGCACATCACGTTTCATTGCTTTCGGCACAGCTACGCCACGATGCAAATTGCCGCAGGCACAGATATTTACACCGTCAGCAAGATGCTCACCCACCGCAATGTATCTACGACGCAGATTTACGCCGACCTTGTGAGCGATAAGAAGCGCGAAACGACCAATCGAATATCGCTGAAATAAGAAATTATTTTTCATCAACATATCATATAGTAAATAAATATCGTTATATTTGCATATTATATGATGTGTTGATATTATGGCAAAGAATACAATGGGTACTAAGTTGCCCCGAAAATTAGAGCAAAAAATGGAGACGGTAGGCGAACAAATAAAGTTAGCTCGCTTGCGTCGCAATCTGAGTGTGGCACAGGTGGCGGAACGGGCTACCTGCTCGCCGCTCACGGTTTCGCGCATTGAAAAAGGTGTGCCGACAGTCGCCATCGGGATATATCTTCGGGTGCTTTATGCCCTGCAACTCGATGAAGATATTCTCTGGCTTGCCAAAGAGGACAAATTGGGTAAGTCTCTGCAAGATTTGACCCTCAAGAGTCGTGAACGGGCATCTAAAAAAGAATAAACAATGAAAAAACTATATGTATATGCCGATTTTGATTGGCTGAAAGATATTGAACTCATCGGAGAGCTGAGCTACGAATCACTTCGCGGCTCGGACAGTTATGGATTTAAGTTTGATAATGAATGGCTGAAAAAATACGGCAACTTATTTCTCAGTGATGATCTGAACAACTATCCCGGACAGCAATACACGCAACCCGAAAAGGATATTTTCGGATGCTTCTCCGATGCTCTGCCCGACCGTTGGGGGCGCACGCTACTCAATCGCAGGGAGCAAATTTTAGCTGCGGAGGAGAAACGTCCTGTCCGCCGTCTATCTTCGTTTGATTATCTGTTGGGGATAGATGATTCGTCGCGTATGGGCGGTTTCCGATTCAAAGAAACCCCTGACGGTGATTTTATCAATTCAGGCAACACACTGCGAATACCACCGCTAACTAATATTCGAGAGTTGATGCACGCTTGCGAAGAGATAGAAAAAAGCGAACAGGAGAACCAACTGCCCGACAAAAAATGGCTCGCACAATTAGTTCAACCGGGCTCATCGCTCGGTGGAGCAAGACCCAAAGCCAGCGTGGTCGATGCGGATAAACGATTGTGTATTGCAAAGTTCCCCTCTCGCAAAGACGATTATAACGTAGGACTTTGGGAGCATTTCAGCCATCTGTTAGCCCTAAAAGCAGGCATTAATGCCGCATCGACACAGGTAATTTCGACAAACGACAAATATCACACCCTGCTATCTCATCGTTTTGATAGGGCTGAAACAGGCAAACGCATACATTTTGCCTCTGCGATGACCTTGTTGGGACTTTCGGACGGAGCCAATGCAGGCACGGGTAATGGCTATTTAGATATGGTGGATTTCATTCTTCAAAACTGTGCGGATGTAAACAATAACCTGCAAGAGCTTTACCGCCGTGTAGCATTTAATATTTGCATAGCCAACTCTGACGACCATTTCCGTAATCACGGATTTCTGCTCACACCAAAAGGTTGGACGCTTTCGCCTGCCTATGATATGAATCCGACGCTGAACGAATACCAAAGTCTGCTTATTTCAGGCTCTTCGAGCAAAGCCGATTTGTCTATTCTGTTCGATGCTTCCGAAAATTATATGTTAATTCGTGAGGCCGCCGCACAAATTATCTCTGAAGTGGCAACCGCTGTAAAAAATTGGAAACCTTTGGTTACAAAATTGGGAATTGCGAACAGTGAAATGGAGATGTTCGGAGCGATTTTTAATGATAGAATAAAAGATTTTATCTAAAATAATGTCCGCTGATTAGGACAAACGCTACCATTTCGGAGCCAAATGTACGCAGTTAACCCTAAATAGTAGGAGTCAATGAGTTATTAGTATATATTTGCCTGTAAACAATAACCATTGATTAATATGTCAGGCAGAAAAATAGATAACATTATTCTTATTACTTTTATTTGTGCATCGATTCTGTTTAGTACTCCCCATTATTGAACCACTGGGATGCAATTTTAAGTTTAGTATATGAGTTAATGCTTTTGATAAAAAGTTAACTATGCAACATATT
>MKRS01000053.1 GCA_001897035.1 Bacteroidales bacterium 45-6 | reverse complement strand
AAGGCGGAACTGGCAAACAATGGAATAGTGCTTCCATTCAAATTCAAGATTGTAGATAAAGACGAAAAGGATATTTATTCGCAACCCAATTTTGAGGTAAAAAACCCAGCGGATGTTTATTCCCAAGTGCTGTTTCAGAACGACCCTCCTGCGAGGCAGTACCACTTAGTTGTGAATTTCTCCGCAAGGGAACAGTACATTGCAAGCGCCATCTCGTTTTTTGTGCCGTCCGTGGCTTTTACATTCGTTTTGCTGGTGACATTTATCGTGACGATTTATTTGATATTCAGGCAAAAGAAATTATCTGAAATGAAAAACGATTTCATAAACAATATGACCCACGAATTGAAAACACCTGTTTCGACCATATCGCTGGCCGCGCAGATGTTAAAGGATGGGTCTGTGATGAAATCCCCTGAAGTTTTCAAGCACATTTCAGGAGTCATCAACGACGAAACGAAGCGGCTGAGCTTCCAAGTCGAGAAAGTGCTTCAAATGTCGCTGTTTGAAAAACAAAAAGCCACCCTCAAGCTTAGGGAAATGGAGGTCAACGACATCGTGGTGAGCGTTGCCAACACTTTCCAATTGAAGGTGGAAAAGTTTGGTGGAGAGATAGATATTGATCTTCAGGCCGAGGATTCGACCGCAGAGATCGACGAAATGCACTTCACCAACGTTTTATTCAATCTGCTGGACAACGCGGTGAAATACAGGAAAGAGGATGTGTCTCTCAAATTGATGATAAAGACATGGAATGAAAACGGAAAGCTTTACCTTTCTGTCGAAGACAACGGGATCGGGATTAAGAAGGAATACGTGAAGAAAATCTTTGAGAGATTCTATCGTGTCCCCACCGGAAACCGTCACGACGTTAAAGGTTTTGGCTTAGGACTCGCTTATGTTTTTAAAATTGTCAAGGATCATAAAGGCAGCATCAAGGCTGAAAGTGACTTGGGAATTGGTACTAAATTTATAATAACTTTACCAATAATTAAATAGGACTAAAATGGAAGAAAAATTGAAATTGTTTTTATGCGAAGATGACGAAAATCTTGGCATGTTGTTGAGAGAGTATCTGCAGGCCAAAGGCTTTGATACTGACTTGTTTCCAGATGGAGAAGCTGGTTACAGAGGCTTTTTGAAAGAAAAGTACGATTTGTGCGTGCTGGACGTGATGATGCCCAAGAAAGACGGGATCACGTTGGTGAAAGAGATCCGCGCTGTCAATTCAGAAATTCCTATTATTTTCCTTACTGCCAAAAACATGAAGGAAGATATCTTGGAAGGATTCAAGGCGGGTGCAGACGCCTACATCACCAAACCTTTCAGCATGGAAGAACTCGTGCTGCGCATCGAGGCGATCATCCGCCGCGTCAGAGGCAAGAAAGTGAAGGAGCAGCAGGTGTATAACTTTGGAAACCTGAAGTTTGACACCCAAAAGCAAATTCTGACCATTGCCGGACAGGACACCAAGTTGACCACGAAAGAATCTGAACTTCTGGCTTTGCTTTGCGCCCATGCAAACCAAATTTTGGAACGCAACCACGCCCTGAAGCAAATCTGGGTGGATGACAACTACTTCAATGCGAGGAGCATGGACGTGTATATCACCAAACTTCGGAAGCTGTTGAAGGCTGACCCGGAAATTGAAATCATCAATATCCACGGCAAAGGCTACAAGCTGATCGTGCCTACTGTTGAAACAGAAGACTAAACCTTAGGTTTCTTCTATAAAGAAAGAGAAGAGCGGACTCCTTAGCTGGGATTCGCTCTTCTCTTTTTTTGGGGATTTGCCTAAGTTACTAATAAAGGACATCGATGACAGCGAGGTTCTTATATAGATACTCGTTCAAGGCGTTTAGTATGAGATGATTCCATTCTTTGGAAAAATATTCGTGATCGGTCCTGAATTTGGCATCCGACAGATGGGCTATGCCATCGTGCGTGAAGTTGAGCAGCGTTTTGCCGTTTTCCTCGCTGATTTCCCAGCGGACAATGCTAATCCCTTTAGAATCATTGGGTAACTCCCAGCTATACTCAATCGTACTTAGGGGTTCGATGAACAAAAAGCGACATTTGTGGAAGGTCAGGTAAGGGTCTTCCCCTGTCCAAAATGAAAATTCAGTTCCTTCTTGAAACCGGTAATTTTCAACGGGGAAAAACCATTGCCTCAGCGCGCTCTCCTCTGAAATAGCTTTCCAGACCTCGTTTGGCAAACAATGATAAATTTGTTTGATGCGAATTGGTGGATATGAAGACAACCCTTTCATAGGCAAATATGGCACAAATTAGTGAAACCTAAAAAACAAATTTTGTCCGTGAGATGTGCGTCTTTTTCTGTTCCTTGATTTTGCAATATTAGTCATTTTTTTCAATATAATTGAGGACGCAGTGTCTTTTTTTTCTGTTAAAATGAATTTTTGAAAATTAAGTTGCTTCAACTTGGCATTCCTGCATGATTTTGAAAGCAATCTATGCAAAAAATAGAAAGAAGGGAAAACCCCTCATCCTGCATCTTTGCCTATCAGGTTCTTTTCCGGATGTTAACATAACGTGAGTTCGGTGTAAGTAATTCAACTTGGGTTTCATTCAATATATTGTTTATCTGCTTCTTGTCGGATATTTCTATAAATAATAAAAGGGGTGCGACCCGTTTGCGGGTCGTATGTTTGTAGAAAACAGATTTTTCTACAAACATCTGACTCCATTCGGAGTCAAACAAAACGACAACAAATCATATACATATCTTATTTACACAAAATTAGATTTAAAAAACCACTGGCATTACACCGAACTCACGTTAA
>MKRS01000052.1 GCA_001897035.1 Bacteroidales bacterium 45-6 | reverse complement strand
CCACCATTCGCCCCTCACGGTGAGGAAACCCGCATCAGTCATCACCCGGCGGAGGAGCTTGCGGTTTTCGACTTGCTGCTTAGTGAGAATTCCTTGCCCGACAAATTTCTCTTCGCGAGATATTCCCGCCTGCTTGCCAAAAAAATCAAACGGAGTTCCCATATCCACGAGGTTGCCGTCCTTAGCACGGCATATACTCAGATCGACAGCGCAGCCGTAGTTGTGCAAACCTGTTCTGCCGGGCGAGGCCACATAGCTTTGATAAACAGTTCCCGCCACCTGCCGGTACATTTTGCGCTGAACACTCAATGGGCGTGCCGCATCCCACACGATGAGGCTCAGCGAAGGGTCTATCGATTTCAATCGCTCTTGAGCCTTAACGAGTTTTCGGGCAACATCCGGCTGCAAGTAAATAGTGGTGAGCGTATCGTAGAGAATTATTTTTGTAAAATTGTTTTTCCCGGCATAACGAAGGTCGTGACAGATGGTCGGATCCAATTTGGACACATCCACCAATCCAGCTTCCTCCAACTGCCGCTCCAAGCGGCTTTTTTTCGGCGCACAGTGATTCTCAGCCCGTTTTCGGACAATGGGCTTGCTTGCAAGCTGCTTCCGGGCAGGCCGGTTATCGCTGCAAGAATGGAAAACAGAAGCCAACAGAAACAGCAGGGCAAAAAACCGGAACCGTATCATCATCGGGATCTTTGGAAAGAGAGGTAGATGGCTTCCTGGACGCGGCTGCGAATGCTCATGGAGATGAGTTTCCGGTTTTTCCGGGATTCGTTCACCCTATTCGACAAGAAGATATAAATCAGCTTGTTGTCGGGATCAATCCAGAAGCAAGTGCCAGTGAATCCGGTGTGTCCATACGCACTTGGCGGCGTGCTGTAACTGCAAGGACTCGACCGCAAGGATTGTGGATCGGGCTTGTCGAAGCCAAGTCCCCTTCTCGAACGGGCACTTTTGGATTGGGTGAAAAGATCGCATGTTTTTTCCGAAAGGTATTTTTCACCGCCATAAGTTCCCCGGTTGAGCCACATTTGGTAGAGCTTTGCCAAATCATTTGCGGACGAAAACAGGCCTGCATTGCCCGAGATGCCACCCAAAAAGGCGGCCGCCTCGTCGTCCACATAGCCCCTCAGCAATTGCTTACGGAGAAATTGATCATTCTCCGTCGGGGCAATGCGGGTGGAATCCACCACTTGAAGTGGAAGATAAGTGGTGGTAGCCCCCAGCTTCCGGTAGAAATTCTGCTGTAGAAAATCGTTCATATTCTTCTTGGTGATGGCTTCCACCACCTCCCTCAACAGGATAAAGTTCAGGTCGCTGTACTCGTATTTTCCTTTTCCGGATAGGGGTTCGTCGGCGATATCCTGAAGCACAAGTCCCCGCAACTTTTCGCTTCCATACAAGTTTTTTGCGATCTGAAGGCTATAACCCGATTTTGGTTCAGGCGAAATCAGTTCGGGAAGGTACTTGAAGTCGGGATTGGCCCAAGTGCCGGCGTCGTATTCCACAGTATGCTTGGCATCGCGAGTAGAAGAAAAGAGCGAGCCCGAATAACTCGATTTGTCGATGGCATTGGTATAGAAAGGCAAAAAAGCTTTCAACCCACTTTCGTGGAAAAGAGCGTCGCGCAGGTTCAATTTTTCCTTATCGGTGTTCCTTAGCGGATAAACGTATTTCGAAATGTAGTCGGTGAGGCTCACATCACCGTTGTCATACACTTTCATCAGGGCGGGAAGCGTGGCCGTAGCCTTGGTCATGGAAGCCAAGTCGTACAAATCGGTCGTTTTCACCTGGACAGAAGACTTGTAATCGTGATTTCCAAAAGCCTTGTTGTACACCACCACACCGTCTTTGGCCACCAAGACTTGGCATCCGGGAAATGCGTTGGCATCAAGCCCCTCCTGCACAATCTTATCAATAGCAGCGAGTTTGGCCGAATTCATTCCAACTTCCTCCGGCGCAGAATAAGCAAGCCTTGTTTTTTGAGTTTCAATGCCATGAAATTGCAAAAATCAAAAAGACATCAGATGAATACTAGTAGTACTATTTGAAGTATTGGAAAAACAGAAGAATTGTAGATTTTCAAAAGAAATCAAAAGCAACAAATAATAATCATTATTTCCTCAGTATAATCCTTTCTATCCTTCTCAAACTTCAATTTAATCAAAATGCATAAAGGTGGATGGATTAGATCTGTTGTTAGTTTCTTGAGTAGATCCTTTTATAAAGATTGTGGATTTTACAGATTTCATGAAGGATACTTGCAAGTTTGAAACAAGCTTTAATTTTACTCTTATTTTCAGTTTCAAAGAATTCAAAAGTCTATCGTTTTTGTTCTATCATGGATTCTTTTAACTTTAATATCATCTGTGGAATTTCACAATAACTGATTGGATTCAATTTCAAAAACAATTTTCCATTTTTTCAATTTCAATATCCAATGAGTTAGTTAAACCTTAAACATATTATTGTCATCAAATTTTGAATTTCTGATTTTTGAAAATTTCTATCGAGATAGATTTTTAATTGATTTTTTAAAAAAACAGCAATTTTTTTTATTTCTAAACAGGAGATTGGATTATTCAAAAAAGTTTAAGAAATTTAAAGTATTTATGGATTTAGATAGACTTCGAGAATTAATAAGAGAGAGTATTAATCAAAATGCTTTTAAAACTGCAATTTTCTGGGCTGATAAAGTAGCTTCAATGTCTAGTATTATTTCATTTTATTTTATTTTTTGAATCACAAACTAACGAAATAAAAAATATTTGAATTTTCAAATTTAAATGATTAGGTGATCCTT
>MKRS01000051.1 GCA_001897035.1 Bacteroidales bacterium 45-6 | reverse complement strand
TGTATTATTTCTTGCCCAATGCAGGATGAATGTTCACCTCCATGAGTTTCCGCCCAATCGCTTTGTCGAGATATACTCGGCACAACTTCAAGTCTATTTGGGCATCGATCAATTCGGAATGGGCCTGGATCCATGCGGTGTGCGCAGCCAGCACATCCGACGGAGCAACCACCCCTTCTTCGAAACCAACATTTGCATAACGAAGGTTTTCGTCCGCTTTTTCGATATTCTTTTGAGCCGATTTCAATTTTTTTGCGGCTTCAGTCAGCTTGTAGGTGGACTGGTTGATCTGCAGCCGGATTTTTTCCTTGGCCTCGTCCAGCTCCAATCGCTTTATCACGGTTTCCGATCTTGCGGCGTTGTACTTTGCAGAACTTGTGAAGAAGTTGAGCGGCACGGTAGCCAGCACCCCCACATTCCACATGCCCTTGAAGCGGTATTGCAAGCCATCGAAAGCACTCGGGTTTGTCCAAGTGTATCCGGCTGTGAGGCCAACGGTGGGAAGGTATTCAGCGAAAGCCACTTTCTCCTTTTTCTTATAAATATTTTCAGCCAAGGTCAGGCTGTGCACTTCAGGACGGTTTTCTATCGCCTGGTCGATGTTCACCATATCAGCCTGCACCCCGTCGTCCCAAGAAATTTCCTTGATATTTTCGTCAGCCAGCTTCAATTGGTCGGAAATTTCCATGCCGCACAGTTGGCACAGCAGCATCTTGGAAAGGCTCAAGCCATTTTCCACCTTGGTCAATGCCATTTCGGCCTCGTTGAGTTTCACATCCACCGAAAGCTTGTCGGCTTTGGTTGCAACGCCTTCTTTCACCATCACGTCGAGGTCGTTATCTATTTTGGACAGCAAGGCCGCATACGATTCAGCAAGTTCCTTCTTGCCCGAGAGCGAAGCCACTTGCCAATACGCCTGATCCACATCGAAAAGCACGTCGGCCAATTTTGTGTCCGATTGGAACTTTGCCAGTTCCAGCGCATAGAATCGGATCTCGTTTGCCGCCACGATTTTTCCTCCGGCGAATAAGGGCTGGACCAAGGAAACTCCTCCCACCCAAATGTTACTAAGATCGATAGTCGCTGCTTTGGAAAGCTCATCTTTGATGGTTTGACCGGCGGAAAAAGGGATTTTCGTTCCAGCAGGAATCAATTGGGGAAGACCGAACTGGGTGAGGTCGGGAACCGTGATGGAAGTGGGAATGCCCGACAAGGCAGCGGACGAAATCAGATGCAAGTCGTTCGAGAAATGGCTGTAAGCCGCATTGAGAGATACTTTAGGAAAATACATCAGGAAGGCCTCCTTTTTCTCGTAATAAGCGACTCGTTCCTGTTCGGAGGCAATCTGCAATGCCTTGTTGTTGGCGATCGCCTTTTCCCTACAATCTTGCAGACTCAACACTTGGTTCTGAGATACCAATCCGCTCGAAAAAGCGAAAAAAAGCAATAAGCCTGAAATTTTATTCTTTATCATACTCGCTGATTTCCATGTTACTTTATAAGTAAATGCAAAAATAAATTGTCGTTTTTCTAACGCAATACATAGCCTTTGGCTATTAGCTGTTAGAAAAGGCTAATAGCTTTTAGCCATTAGCTTACACATTTTACGACAACAAATCATTCGTAATTACTTAAATCGAGAATTAGATTCTAAAATTAGCAAAAAAAGTATTGTTTTAAGTAGTATAAACCGCCTATTGTAAAAATTTCCGCCTTATTCCTTGAAATAAACCCTTTTCACACGGGAGGAGACGGAGGTAAGGATTTCATAGGGAATGGTCTGGATGCTGTCGGCAACTTCTATCACGGAAATATTTTGCCCGAAAATCTCCACCGTATCGCCTTCTTTCACGTCCAAGCCGGTTATGTCTATCATCGACTGATCCATGCAGATGTTTCCGACAAAAGGCACCCGATGACCGCCCACCATCACATGGCCCACACCATTGCCCAATTGCCTGCGAACACCATCAGCATAGCCGATGCGAATGGTGGCAATGCGGGCATCCCGTTCCACCACTCCCCGGCGGCCATAGCCCACGGTTTCGCCCTGCGAAATATCCTTGATCTGGAGAATCGTGGAATAGAGCGACGACACAATCTTTGGTCCTTCGAGGCCGCTGGAACTGACCCCATAGAGGCTGATGCCGAGACGCACCATGTCCAGCTGCTCCTCGGGAAAGCGCTCGATACCAGCCGAATTGAGTATGTGTTTCATCACTTTGTATCCGCAGCCCTCTTCTATTTTCTCGGCAACCCGTTTGAAGGTGTTGATCTGCTGCGTGGTGAAATCGTCGAACTTCCAGCTCTCGCTTGCCGCCAAGTGCGAAAAAACGGATTGAACACGCAAGCCATCCTGTTGCTTGATGATGGGGAGCAGCTTGTCCAAGTCTCCTTCGGCAAATCCGAGCCGGTGCATCCCTGTATCAATTTTAAGGTGAACCGGATAATCTGAAATGCCACGCTTGTTGGCTTCGTGGATATAGGCATCCAGAATCCTGAAGTTATATACTTCCGGCTCCAAGGAATATTCGAACAAAGTCTCAAACCCATTCACCTCGGCATTCAAGACCAGAATGGGAAGCTTGATGCCGTCTTCACGGAGTTTTACCCCTTCCTCGGCAATGGCTACGGCCAAGTAATCGCAGCGATGATACTGCAAAGTTTTGGCTATTTCGGTGGCGCCGCCGCCATAGGCGTCGGCCTTCACCATGCAGACAATCTTCGTTTCTGGTTTGAGCTTGCTCCGGTAGAAGTTCAGGTTATGGACAACGGCGTCAAGGTTGATCTCCATCACCGTCTCGTGAGCCTTTTC